>JANOPV010000152.1:0-1954 GCA_031422035.1 Sphingomonas sp.
CGCAGGGTCCGACACCGCCGCCGCCGTCACATTGGCGATGATCGGCAAGAGCGGCGCCTGCATCACCGCCGCGGCCAGCGCCTCAGCCATCGCATCCGCAGCGGGCTGCATCAGTGGGCAATGAAAGGGTGCCGATACCGGGAGCAGCACACCGCGTTTGATGCCATGGTCCTTCACCAGCGCGATGGCCCGCTCAATCGCGCCGGTATGGCCAGAAATTACCACCTGGCCCGGGTCGTTGTCGTTCGCAACCGTGCAAATCTCTCCCTCAGCGGCTGCCGCGGCCAACGCCTCAGCCTTGGCAATGTCCGCCCCCAACAGCGCCGCCATCGCGCCAACGCCCACCGGCACCGCCGCCTGCATCGCCTCGCCGCGCAACCTCAGCAGGCGCGCTGTCGTCGCCACATCAAACGCACCTACGGCACACAGCGCGGTATATTCGCCTAGGCTATGCCCGGCGGCAAAGTCCGCCTTCACTGTCAGGCTGATATTGCCCTCAATCTCCAGCACGCGCAGCGTTGCCATCGCGTTGGCCATAATCGCGGGCTGGGCATTGGCGGTGAGGAGCAACTGATCGTCCGGCCCCTCAGTCATTAGCTTGAACAGATGCTGGCCCAACGCGTCGTCCACTTCCTGAAACACCGCGCGGGCCGCCGGGCTTGCCGCAGCCAGAGCCCTGCCCATGCCAACCGCCTGGCTGCCCTGCCCCGGAAATAAAAATGCGCGCATGTGCTAACTACCCTTCAAATCGTCCGAACGGCACCACATGATTGGCCCGGCTATGCCCGATGGCCGCTCGCCCGCCGTAACGAATGCCGGTTTTTTCGCACCAATAGCGCGCAATGCCGACCTCATCGGTCCCGAACGGCCGGTCATTTTCTTTGATGTCGGTAACTTCGCCCAGCCGGATTTCGGCGGGCGGATTGCGCATCAGCGCCATCGTGATCGCAAAGAAACAGCGGTCGACGGCATAGAGATATTCGCCAACCTCCTCGACCATCAGGACGTGGCCACTGAGGTCGGGCATCAATGGCGTGCCGACCATCATCGCCGCGCTGATCAGGTTGAACGCGGCATAGCGTTCACCCGCACGCAGGCCCGGCTCCAGCGAGGTGCGGTCGCGCCGCACCAGCCAGTTGAGCGCGCGCCGCACTGGCTCTACCCCCAGGCCAGTCTGCCCCATGTCGACCACCATCGGCCCATGACAGACGTGCGGAAAGCCCGCCCGATAAAGCAGGCCAAGCAGATAGCTGGCATCCGAATAGCCCATATAGGTCTTGCGCCGCGCCTCTGCATTCAGCTGCGGCAGAATGTCGAGCGCGATCCGCCCCGAGCCATAGCCGCCCCGCGCAAACCAAATGGCGTCAATATCCGGCCGGTTGGCGAATTCGACGAAGGCAGCGACCCGCTGGCCCTCAGAGCCCGCAAAATGCCCGTGGCGGGCGGGGTCCGGCACAGTGTCAAAATCAGAGATGACAAAGCCAGTTTCGCCGCCAATCTCGTTAGGGGAGCGTCCGAACACCTGCGGGTGCCAGACCAGTTCGGCATCGGGATATTCGGCGGTGGCGAGCGCCTGCACATGCTGCACATGGCCGGGCATGGCATAAACGCTGGGGGCAACAATCCCGATCCGCATGGCTTCTTTGCTCCCGCCCGCTCCCAAAGGAACAGCGCATTGCGCCGCCCATCAAAAAACCATAGCGGGGGGAGATGGACCAGACCAAGCGCTATTTCTTTTGCGGCATCGGCGGATCGGGAATGTTGCCGCTCGCAACCATCGTCCGCGCGCGTGGAGCAGAGGTGGCCGGTTCCGACCGCTCGCTCGATCAAGGACGGACCGAAGGCAAATTCGACTGGCTGGCGGGGCAAGGCATCACTCTGTTCCCACAGGACGGCAGCGGCGTCGTCTCCGTCGACCAGATCATTGTCGCCTCCGCCGCCGTGGAGGACGGCG
>JANOPV010000153.1:0-7244 GCA_031422035.1 Sphingomonas sp.
TGACGACGCCCGGCGCGATGCCCGCTGCATCATAGGCCGCCTTGATCGGGCCGGTCTGGATGATGCCATAGCCCAGCCCGGCGGTGTGGGTCAGCAGATGGCGGATGGTGATCGCGGTGGTGGCAGGCACCACGCTGTCCACCGGCGCGTCGGCGGCGGTCAGCACCTGCATCCGGGTGAAGGCTGGCAGGATGTCTGATATGGGCTGGTCGAGGGTCAGCCGCCCAGTGTCGACCAGCTGCATCGCGGCGATGCCGGTAATCGGCTTGGTCATCGAATAGATGCGCCACAGCGTGTCGATGTCGACCGGCACCCGGCTGTCGGTGGCCAGCGTGCCGCGGGCGATGACGGTCGGCGCGGCCTGGCCACGACCGATTGCCGCGAGCACCCCGGGCAGGCGGCGCGACGTGACATAATCTTCGAGGAAGGCGGTGGTTTGCCGATAGCCCGCTGGACGGCGCTGCAGGAGCGCGTGTGCCGGGGAGGCGGTGAGCCCAGCGGCACCGGCGGTAAGCCCGTAACCGAGAAAGGCGCGGCGCGAAGGGGCGGACAAGGTGAGGGCTTCGGTCATGGCTGTAAACGCTCCGGGGCAGCGGGTTGGTCCATCATGGCCAGCGCCAGCGTTGCCGCGCGGCGATAAAGCGTCGGAAGACCCGCTTCGTCAAGCGTTGCGAGCGGCCACCAGCACCCTTCCCCTACGGCAGCCGACGGTGCGCAGCGATCAACTGAGAGCGTCAGCGCAAAATGGGTGAAGATATGGCGGACGGTGCCGAGCATATCGGCGCCGGGTGACAGCGGTTGCGGGGTGTCGCCCCAGTCCGCCCCCGACAGCGCGCGCATCCCGCCGAGCAGGCCTGTGGCGGGACGGCGGACCAGCCAGACCGCGCCATCCTGTTCGATCCATAGCGCGCGGCCATGCCGTTCGGGGCGCTTGGCCTTGGCGGGCTTCACCGGGAGCGACTCTGGCGTGCCGCTAGCCAAGGCGGCGCAATGGGGTGCGACCGGGCAGGTGTCGCAGCGCGGACGGCGGGCGATGCACATGCGCGCCCCGAGGTCCATCAACGCTTGGGCGAAATCGCCGCCGTTGCTGGATGGCCAGAGCGAGCGGGCGGCGGCGCGCAGTTCGGCGCGGGCCTTGGGGAGCGGGGTGGTCACCTGGAACAATCGCGCGAGGACGCGTTCGAGATTAGCATCAAGCGGGATTGCATCCGCCCCAAAAGCAAAGGCGGCGATGGCGGCCGCGGTGTAATCGCCAACGCCGGGGAGCGCGCGCAGGGCGGCTTCGGTCTTGGGAAACTGGCCATCGTGATGATCCACAACCGCGCGAGCGGCGGCGATGAGGTTGCGCGCCCGGCTATAATAGCCAAGCCCCGCCCAGGCGGCGAGGATGTCGGCTTCGTCCGCAGCGGCGAGCGCGGTGATGCTGGGCCAGCGGGCGGTGAAGCGGGCAAAATAGGGCTGGACGGCGGCGACCGTCGTTTGTTGCAGCATGACCTCGGACAGCCACACGCGGTAGGGATCGGGGCGCTGGCCGCTGTCCGGCGGGGCGCGCCACGGCAGCGTGCGGGCGGATGCCGCATACCAGGTGGTGAGCTTGGCGCGGATCGCAGCTATATCAGGGACAGCACTCTCGACGGGCATGGTCGGGCTATGGCATGGCGGCGGGGATGAGCAAAGCGCCGCCCGACCCGCCTGTGCAGAAGCGTACGGCCGCTGCGACAGCGCCTAAGCCCGAGGCAACGACGCGGCGCGGCGGCGGGGCGCGGCGGATCGCTGAACTGGTACCCGCGGTCGGCGACATGGCGTTTCGCAAGTTCGGCTTTGTGCAAAGCGCGCTGATTACCCGCTGGCCCGAGATCGTCGGCGCGCGGCTGGCGCGGGTGAGCCAGCCCGAATCGCTGCGGTTTGCACGCGGGACCAAGGCTGACGGGGTGCTAAGGCTGACCGTGACGGGGGCGTCGGCGCCGATGGTTCAGCACCTGACCGGTGACCTGATGGCAGCGGTGAACCGATTTTTCGGCTACCGCGCGGTCGCGAAAGTGCAGTTGGTGCAAGGGGCGTTGCGGCGCGAGCCAGTGCGGGCCGCGCCGGTGGTGCCGGTCGCCGTCGTTGCTGCGCCGACGATCGCGCCAACTAGCGCATCGGTTCGCAGCATCGCCGACCCGGAATTGCGTGCGGTGCTGGAGGGGCTGGCAGCATCGCTTGCCAGACGTGACGGACCGCCGAAAATCAGTTAATCCCCTCGCGTTCAGCCGCCATAAAGCCGGTCAGCAGCAGAGATTTGCCGATGTTCAAACCCATGATCCTCTCCACCATCGCGCTGGCCGCCACGCTCAGCGTAACCGGAGGCAACGCCCAGACTGCCCAGAGTGCCGCAAATGTGCGCGCCGTGACGCTGACACCTGAAGGTGGCTATCGGCTGGGCAGCGCGACCGCGGCGGTGCGGGTGGTCGAATATGTCAGCTATACCTGTCCGCATTGCGCAACTTATGATGCTGAATCGGCAGAGCCGCTGCGCACGCTCTATGTGGCGCGCGGGCGCACCAGCGTTGAAGTTCGCCCGCTGGTCCGCGACATCCTCGACCTCGCCAGCGCCAGTCTGGCACGGTGCGGCGCCCCAGAGCGGTTTTTTGAACGACACCATGCGCTGATGGCGCGGCAGAGCGCGAGCATTGCCGCGGCGCAAACCACCAGTGCGGGCTGGGCGGCGGTGCCGGGGCCGCAGCGGCTGGCGCGGGTGGCGAGCGACGCCGGGCTGATCGCTGTCGTCACGCCGCTGGGCGTGACCCCGGCGCAGGCGCAGCAATGCCTGTCCGATCAGGCCGCGATTCGCCGAATCATCGAGGTCACCGAAGCCAGTTCAGCGCTGGGCGTTCAGGGCACGCCGAGTTTTGCCATTAACGGCGCGCTGCTGCCCGGGGTGCATGGTTGGGCAGCGTTACGCCCCCGGCTCGACGCGGCGCTTGCCGCACGCTAGACCGCATTTAACGACCCACAGACTGACAGGATGACCGACCGATGATGCTGCGCCGCTATTCCGCCCTGATGCTTGCCACGTCGCTGGCGCTGACCCTGACCGCCTGTGGTGGTGGCACCGAAAATGGCGCGGCGGATGCATCGACGCCGCTACCCGCTATTGCCGCCCCGGCGACCGGCGCATGGTCCACCGTGGTGCGCGCGACCGACGAAGGCTTCGTCATGGGCAACCCGGAGGCGCCGCTAAAAGTGGTCGAATATGGCTCGTTCACCTGTTCCCACTGCGCCGAATTTTCGGTGACATCGCGCGAGGAATTGCAGCGCGATTTCATCAACACCGGCCGAGTCAGCTTTGAAATGCGGCCGTTTGTCCGCGATCCGCTCGACCTGATGCTCGCCGCAACCGCGGTCTGTGCGGGGCCAGAGCGGTTTTTCCCGCTGGCTGAAAATATCTTTTCGGGCTTTGAAGACGTGTTAGCCGGTGCCCAAGCGGCTCCGAATGCCGCGCAGAATATCGCTGCTCTGCCCGAAGCCGAACGCTTTACCAGCCTGGCGCGCGCGTGGCGGCTCGATACGTTCTTTGCCGCCCGCGGCCTACCCGCCGCCGACCTCAACCGCTGTCTGGGCGATAGCGAGGCGCTGGGCGAGCGCGAACAGCTGACCCGCGCGGCCACCGAACGCTATGAAATTGCCGGAACGCCGACATTCTTTCTGAATGGCACGGTGATGGAGGGCGTTGGCACTTGGGCCCAGATGAAGACCCGGCTGCAAGCTGCTGGTGCGCGGTAAACGCTGCCAAATGACGAGGGGCAACGGCCAGACCCCGATGCGGCGCTGCTAAGATGCAGATCAGCCGTCTGCGCCTGGTCGGGTTCAAAAGCTTTGTCGAGCCGACCGAGCTGGCGATTGCGCCCGGCCTGACCGGCGTGGTCGGGCCCAATGGCTGCGGCAAATCCAACCTGCTGGAGGCGATCCGCTGGGTGATGGGCGAATCATCGCCCAAATCGATGCGCGGCGGCGGCATGGATGATGTCATCTTTGCTGGCACCGAGACCCGCCCGGCGCGCGATTTTGCGGAGGTGTCGCTGCTGTGCGAAACCAGCGGCGATGCCCTGCCCGGCACCGTCAATGTCGGCGACAATGATGAGGCGGTGGAGATTGTCCGCCGAATCGAGCGCGGCGCGGGCAGTGCATACCGCGCCAACGGTCATGATGTCCGCGCCCGCGACGTCGCGCTGATTTTTGCCGATGCCGCCACCGGCGCGCATAGCCCGGCACTAGTCAGTCAGGGCAAGGTCGCCGGGATTATCGCGGCGAAACCCCAGGAACGGCGAATGCTGCTGGAGGAAGCGGCAGGCATTGCCGGGCTGCATGTGCGGCGCAAAGAGGCAGAGCAGAAGCTGCGCGCAACCGAGACGAATTTGGGACGGTTGGCCGACATATTGGCGGACATGGAGGCGCGGTGCGGTGCGTTGCGCCGTCAAGCGCGCGCCGCCGAACGCTATATCAAGCTGACCGACAGCATCCGCGTCGCCGAGGGGCGGATGATCTATGCCCGCTGGCGTGATGCCGCTGCAGCTGCTGATGCGGCACGGGCCGAGGCGACGGCAGCCGGCGAAGCGGTAGATGGCGCGGCGGCGGCGCAGGCACAGCTCAGCGAGGCGCAAGTGGCGGCGATGGCGGCGATGGGCGCCGCGCGCGAGGCCGCGACGACCGCGCGCGAACGCGATCATCAGCTGAGCACGCAGTTATTGGAGCTGCGGTCTGAGGCGGCGGCGGTAGCGCGAAAGCTCGCCGATCTGGCGTCTGAAGATGCACGGATTGACCGCGAACGCGACGCCGAGGATGCGCTGGCCCGCGAAGGGGCGGCGGCGATTGAGCGGCTGGACGCTGCGGCAAAAGCCGCGGCGGCGGCGCTGACTGCGCTGGAGCGCGAGCGCCCGGCGCGTGACCGCGCGGCGCAAGTGGCAGCGGATGCGCTGCGCGATGCCGAAGTCGCGCTGGCGGGTACGCGCGCGCAGGCGGCGAACGAGACGGCGGAGCGGCGGATTGCAGAAGCTGCCGATGCCGAGGCAGCAAGGCGCGATTCGCGGCTGGCCGACGAGATAGCGCGGATTGCGGCGGAGCGGACGACGTTAGGCGATGCTGAAGCGGTGCGGGGGACAGCGGCGGCGGCGGCGGCCGCGCTGGTCGCGGCGAACGCGGCGCTGGGTGATGCCGATGCGGCGATGCAGGCTGCTGCCGGAGCGCGGGAGACGCGTGACACCGTGCTGGCCAATGCCCAGCAGGCGCTGGCCGAAGCGCGTGCGGCATTGGCGGCGCTGGACAGCGAAGCGGCGGCGCTCGATCGGTCAATCGCTGCCTCTGCCACCGCTGGCGATGGCGTGATCGAGCAAATGCGGGCTGCGCCGGGCTATGAAATCGCGCTGGCGGCGGCGCTGGGTGATGATCTGTCGGCACCGTTATTGGCTGGCGATGGCGCGCGCGGCTGGCGCGGCAGCATCTACGCGGACGACCCTCCGCTGGCTGATGGGCTGACCCCGCTGGCGGCGCGGGTTGAGGCCCCGGCAGCGCTGGCGCGGCGGCTGGCGCAGATCGGTTTGGCCGACCGTGACGACGGCCAATTGCTGGCACCCGGCCAGCGGCTGGTGACCCGCGATGGCCGGCTGCGGCGCTGGGATGGCTTTGTCTCGGCGGGTGACGGCGCGGCGGCGGCAGACCGGCTGGAACGGATCAATCGGCGCAGCGCGCTGACGATGCAGCGCCCAGCGGTGGCCGATGGGGCGGAGCAGTTGACCGTAATGGCGGCGGCGGCGCTGGCGGAGAGGGCTGCGGCAGTCGATAGGCTGGCAGACGCGCGGGCATTGCTGAACAGCGCCGAAATCCGGGCCCGCGATGCCCGGCGGGCGGCGGATGAGGCGGAGGCGCGGGCCGAGCGGCTACAGGAGCGCAGCGCCCGGCTTGATGAGCGCGCCGGGGCGTTGGCTGACGATATGAACGCGGCGACAGCGGCGCGCACGGAAACACGGACGGCGCTGAATGCGTTGCCCGATGGCGCGGCGATGGCGGCGCAGCTGGGTGGGGATGCGGCGACGGCGACGGCGGCGCGTGAGGCGCAGGCGGCAGCGCGAGCCGCGATCGCCGCGCTGGATGCTGATGCGGCGCGCCACCGGGAGGCACAGATTGAAGCACAGGCCGAGGCCAGAGGCTGGCGTGCGCGGGCGGGCGAGGCGGCGCGGCGGATCGGCGCGATGACGGAGCGCAGCCGGGCGATTGCCGCTGAGCGTGATGCGTTGGCGGAGCGACCGGCGGCGCTGGCGGAGCAGATTGCCGGGGGTGAAACGGAGCAAACGACGCTAGCGGCAGCGCTGACCGCGCGGCTAGCCGATGAACGCGGCGCGACCGGCACGTTGCAGGGCATTGAGGCGCAGCTGGAGGCGGCGCGCGAGGCGCTATCAGCCGCGCGCGAACGCCGGGCGAGTGCGACCGCGCACACCGAAAGCGCCGAGGCACGGCGGATCGAGATGGGGCGGATTTCGGGTGAGCGGTTCCAGTGCCCGCCGCCGCTATTGCCCGGCACCGCTGGGTTTGAGGCGGAGGCGGTGGGCGCGCCGCCGACCGAGGGGGAGGCGCATGAGCGGCAGCTGAGCGAGCGCGAACGCATTGGCCCGGTGAACCTGGTAGCGGCGAGCGAGCTGGCTGAGCTGGAAGCAGAACAGGCGACGAGCGCGGCGGAGGCCGAGGAATTGCAGCTGGCCGTCAACCGGCTGCGCGGGTCCATCGGTCATTTGAACCGCGAGGGGCGGACGCGGTTGCTGGCGGCGTTCGAGCAGGTTGATGGGCATTTTCAGCGACTATTCTCAACGCTGTTCGGTGGGGGGGCGGCGCATCTGGCGCTGACTGACAGCGATGATCCGCTGGAGGCGGGGCTGGAGATTATGGCGCAGCCGCCGGGCAAGAAGCTGGCGACGCTCACCCTGCTGTCCGGCGGGGAACAGGCGCTGACCGCCATCGCGCTGATCTTCGCGCTATTCCTCACCAACCCCGCGCCGATCTGTGTGCTCGACGAGGTTGACGCGCCATTGGACGACGCCAATGTCGAACGGTTCTGTGACCTGCTCGACGCCATGACCCGCGAAACCAAAACCCGCTACCTGATCGTCACCCACAATGCCGTGACCATGGCGCGCATGCACCGGTTGTTCGGGGTGACGATGGTCGAACGCGGGATCAGCCGGCTGGTGTCGGTGGATTTGGGTGGGGCGGGG
>JANOPV010000154.1:0-1949 GCA_031422035.1 Sphingomonas sp.
GATGTGCCGAGTTCGGGCACGTTGTTGCTCGACGGCGTCGACACCAAGACGCTGGATAGCGACGAATTGGCAGAAATCCGCAACCGCAAGATCGGTTTTGTCTTCCAGCAATTCAACCTGCTCGCCCGCACCAGCGCGCTCGATAATGTCGCGGTACCGCTGATTTATCGGGGGCTGGGTTACACCGAACGCCGCCAGCGCGCGCAAGGGAAGCTAGAGGAGATGGGGCTTGGCGACCGGTTGCTGAATACGCCAGCCAAGCTGTCAGGCGGCCAGCAGCAGCGCGTGGCGATTGCGCGCGCGCTGGTGACCGACCCTTTAATGGTGCTGGCGGACGAACCGACTGGCGCTCTCGACACGCAAACCTCGCTCGACATCATGGGTATTTTCCAGAAGCTGAACGACGATGGTATCACGTTGGTGGTCGTGACCCACGAACCCGACATCGCCGAATATGCGGCGCGGCGCGTGGTGTTTCGCGATGGTAAAGTCATCGAAGACGCGGCGGTCAAATCGCGGCGGCGGGCCCCTGCGCATGCCTAGCATCTTAGGCTCACTTGCGGGCTGGGGCGTCAATGTGGCGATTGCGATGACGGCGCTTCGCACCAACCTGATGCGTTCGATATTGACCACGTTAGGCGTGATGATCGGCGTGTTCTCGGTGATCCTGGCGGTCGCGGTGGGCAATGGCGCGCAAGTTTCGGTGACCCAGCAAATCGCGACGCTCGGCTCCAACATGGCCATCGTCGTGCCGCAACCCGATAGCGGCAGCGGCCCTCCCCGCCCCACTGACCGCGGCAGGCTGACCGAACGCGATGGACGAGCGATATTGCGGCAAGTTTCAGGTGTCAGCGCAGTTGCGCCGCAAATCCGCAGCAGCGTCCAACTGGTTGCACCGGGGCGGAGCGCGACAACACAAGCCACCGGCGCTACGCCCGAATATGGGGTGGTCTCCAACGTCACTGCGTCAGAAGGCCGGTTCCTGACCGACGGCGACGTGAGTGCTGCGGCGCGCGTTGTCATCATCGGGCAGACGGTGTCGGACAAGCTGTTCGCTGACGCCAATCCGGTCGGCGAAACTGTGCGGATCAACCGCGTACCGTTTACTGTGATCGGCTTGCTTGAAAGCAAGGGCAGCAATCTTGGCAATGACAATGACGACCAGATTGTCGTGCCAATCACTACGCTGCGGCAGCGGCTGTTGACTACTGCGACGCAAGGGCCGGACGATGTGACGTTGCTGTTCGTCGGTTTCGATGACGAGGAATCGTTGCTTGCCGGACAGAGCGAAATCAAGCGGTTGCTGCGCGACCGATACTGGGTCCCTAATGGCCGCATCAACCCATTCACTGTTCGTACCACAACCGAAATCGCGGAGACGACGGGTGAGGTAACGCAGATATTTCAGGCGGTGCTCGTCGCCATTGCGTCGATCTCGCTGCTGGTCGGCGGTATCGGGATCATGAACATCATGCTGGTTTCGGTCACCGAGCGCACCCGCGAAATCGGACTGCGGATGGCGCTCGGGGCCAAGCGAAGCGATATCCGCAACCAGTTCCTGGTCGAGGCTGCTGTGTTGTGTGTTATCGGCGGCGCCATCGGTTTGACGCTGGCAATGGTCGCCGCAGCCGTGTTCCAAAATGTGGCAGATTTCCCGGCGCCGGTGGGCTGGGACACAGCTTTGATGTCGGTCGCTTTTTCAGGCGTCATCGGAATCCTGTTCGGGGGTTACCCCGCCATCCGCGCATCCCGCCTGTCCCCAATTGAGGCGCTACGCAGCGAATAGTCTAAAATTTGCCTGACAGCGTCAACTGGATCAACGGGTCGAGATAACGGTTGCGGGTAACAATCTGCGTGATTGTGCCGCCCGCACGCGTACCAGCATAAATGAACCGGTCGCGCTGGAAATCCGATATGCTGGTATATTGCAGCCGCAACGTGCCAAACTT
>JANOPV010000155.1:0-7931 GCA_031422035.1 Sphingomonas sp.
ACCAGTGCCGCGCTGACATTCTCATCATGCGCGATGGCGGCCAGCGAAACCCCGGTGGGGGCGGCGTTGACGGCGATGGTGATCGTGCGGGTGCTATCCGCAACATTGGCATCATTGCTGCCTTCGCGCGACCGCACCCGCAATGTCAGCGCGATGTCCGTGCCATTATTCGCTGGCGGGGTGATCCGCAGGTTGGCGAGCGTCCAGCCGGTGATGACAGCGGTGGTTGCGCCGGGTCCGCCGGTAAAGCTGTGGCCCGCGACACCATCGGTGATGATCGCACCAATGGGCACGCCCTCAAGCTGGATCAGGCTGATATTTTCCGATCCATCGGTGTCGCGCAGCGCCGCGGTGATGCCCGTTAACGCGATGGCAGAGCCCGCATTGCCCGCCAGGGTCGGTGTTGCTGTGATGATCGGCGCATCGGCCACCGGACGGACGGTAAAGCCGCGAATGATATGCTCACGCGGGTTGATGCCGCCGGGCTCGGACACCGTGACAATAATGTCGGTCGTGCCACTCCAGTTCGCATCAGGCGTAAAGCGCAAAGTGCGGATTTCGCTATTAGCGCCAGACACGTCCGCGCCATCAAACCGGATTTTGCCGTTGGCGGACACCGCGGCGATGCCAATGCCAATCTCCGGCCCTTCAAAATCATCGACGGTGAATTTCAGCGTGAACGGCGTGTCTTCATCCTTCGCCGCGTCGTTGAACGGATCAGCGATGATCGTGGGCGCAAGATTGCGGCCCCAGCGCGCGTTGATTGATGCCTGCTGTATCGATGTCAGATTTTCAAACCGGACCGGTCGGCCAATCGCCGCCATCTCGGTCAGCAGTGCCGCGAATTCCTGCACCGAGCGCGGCAGCGACGTTACCGAGCGGTCGAGCGCGTTAAAGAAGTCCACCTGGAAGTCGCTCTGGGGGCGGAAGTCACCCGCCGTCGCGCTGACAAAAAAGTCCTTGATCGTCACCTTGGAATTGACGTCGACAACCCCTTCTGCCTGGATGACATCGACCAGCAAGTCCTTGCCGCTCTTGGCGAACCAGATATTTTTATAGCTGATACCGTCGATGAACGTCAGCACGTCAGCACCGCCGTCAGTATCATAATTCCAGATGGTATCGACGTCAGTTTTTGCGCCGATGACATAGCTGTCGCCGCCCTCGCCGCCGATCAGCCGATCATCGCCGGTGCCACCTTCGAGCACGTCGCCCTCATCACCGGCCGCGATAATATCGTTGCCAGCATCGCCCCATATCCGGTCGGAATCGCCGCCGCCGAACAACCTGTCATCACCAGCGCCACCGTAAATTACATCGCGGCCCTGTTCGCCATAGATGATGTCATTGCCATCATCACCATACAGAGCATCGTCGCCATAGCCGCCGTAGATCAGGTCTGAGCCGCCGCCCGCGCGGATGGTGTTGATCCCGGCTGTGCCGACGAGCTGGTCGTTGAACATGGAGCCAGTCAGGTTTTCAATGCCAGACAATGTGTCGCCCTGAGCGTCCGCACCCTGCGCAGCAGCGGTGCCGCTCAGGTCAACCCGCACGCCGTCAAACGCAATGACGACAGCGGGGGCTACCTGTTCGGTGCGGATTGTGCCCGGCCCGGTTATCACATCGAATGCAACGAGCCCGACGGTGGCAGCCATGCCCGGATTGGCAATTTCCTGGCCAGAATTGGCATAGGATGCAGTGTCGATGCCCGCGCCACCGATGAGCGTATCAGCGCCGCCGCCGCCCTCAAGAATATCGTCGCCATCGACGCCATCGAGCCTGTTGCCCAATGCATCGCCGCGGAAATCATCCGCATGATTGGACCCATAAAGATATTCGATGGAGGTCAGCCTGTCGCCAAGCGCGCTCCCCGCATTTTCGCTTTGGTTTGCCAGATTAATTTTTGCCCCGCTCGTCTCGTAATAATAGTTGGCGACATCAAAGCCTTCGCCACCATCGATGCGGTCGGCACCCTCTTGGCCGAGGAGGTTATCATCGCCAGCGCCGCCGATAAGCACATCGTCGCCATCGCCAGCAACGATTGTATCCGCATCGTCGCCGCCAGAAATTCTGTCATGACCGATGCCGCCGCTAAAATAATCTTGGCCGAGGCCGCCAGATAGAACGTCGTCGCCATCATCTCCGAAAATAACGTCAGCGCCGCTTCCGCCTTCGATGGTATCGACGCCGCTACCGCCTTCCAACCGGTCCGCACCGTCACCGCCATCGAGGGCGTCATTGCCGTCGCCGCCATAAACAAAATCATCGCCCTGACTGCCATAAAGAGTGTCAGCGCCGCCGCGCCCGCTAATAATGTCGACACCCTGGTCGCCGATAATGGTGTTGCTCTGCTCGTCGCCTGACAGGGTATCATCGGATACGGTTCCGTAGAGATTCTCAATGCTGGAATAACTGTCTCCGGCAGCTTCGCCTCGATTGTTCGAGGTGAACTGAAGATCGGCGGTAACGCCGACCGTCGCGTTCAAGCCGTAGCTGCTGTACAAATAAGACGCGAAGTCAGAACCTTCGCCGCCTTGCAGGGTATCGTTCCCTTCACCGCCGTGAAGGGCATCATGATTATCACCCCCGATGAGGACATCATCTCCAGCGTCGCCATATAAATACTCGCCGCCAGCGCCACCGTCGAGCGTGTCGTCACCGCTGCCGCCGGACAGAATGTCGTCGTCATCGCCACCAGTCAGATAGTCATTGCCATCACCGCCAAAAATGGTGTCGCGGCCAGCACCGCCGCCGAGAACATCATTGCCACCGCGGCCAACCAGCACATCATCGCCATCATCGCCGATGAGCAGATTATTGGCATTGTCACCGAACAATTGATCGGCAAATTGCGAGCCATAGAGACGTTCGATCGATTCATAGGTGTCGCCGCGTGCCGCGCCGGTGTTGAGGTTTGCGTATAATAGATCGGCCGTTACGCCTTCGGTCGGACGCACTTGAATCAGCCCACGCCCAGAATATTCAGTCCAATAATAATTGGCATAATCCTGACCTTCGCCGCCGATGATGCGGTCCGCACCCAGGCCGCCGAGGATATTATCATCGCCGTCGCCGCCGTTGATCGTGTCGTCGCCAGCGTCACCGCTGATTTCGTCGCCGCCACCGCCGCCGTTGATAACATCATTGCCAGCACCGCCGGACAGCGATTCATTGGCAGCAGACCCAGTCAGATTGTCAGCGAATACCGAACCGTTGACCGATTCAACATTAACCAGCGTGTCGCCAGCCGCATCGCCGCCGCTGCCCACCATGCCATCCAGGCTGATGGTGACGCCGGCCGCAGATGCAGCATAATCGGCATGGTCAAAGCCCAGGCCACCATCGACCCTGTCTGCGCCCCTTGAGCCCCTGATTACATCTTTGCCAAGCCCGGCATTGATGGCTTCGCCCCGTGCCGTGCCGTCAATACTATCATTACCGTCGGTCCCCGTAATAATCGCGCCGCGACCTTCGCTCAGCGTAAAGCGGAACACATCATTGGCGCTGGCACCCTTGCTGTCGGTCGCGGTCACCCGCACGTCGAGCACAGTTCCGGCCGGCGCGCCATTGGCGTCATAAGTGAAGGATGCGGTCGCGCTATCAAAACGCAGCCAGCCGGGAAGTGGACTGCCATCGGCCAATGCCGCCGCAAAGGTCAGCGTATCGCCGGGATCAATGTCGACAAAATTGTTGCGCACGCTAGGCGTGGTCAGGCCTACATTATCGTCCTGCACCACATCGAGCAGTAGCGGGTTGACGGTCGGCGCGTTGTTCGGATCGATCCCCACGACACTGTCAAAATCGGCAAAGCGGATCAAATTAATGTCGGTAAAGGTGTCAGTGCCATCGTCGCCGTCGGCAGTGTTGTTATCGACAACCCGGCCATCGCTGATCGTGTAATCGGTGAACTTGCCGTGATAGATGAGCGTATTGAACCCCGCGCCGCCGCGCAGAGTGTCATTGCCTGCCCCGCCTTCGAGGCTATCGTCGCCGTCAAGGCCATGCAGATCATCATCGCCGCCGCCACCGACAAGGTGATTGGCACCCGCCGTGCCGATAATCGTGTCGCTGGCCGATCCACCGATCACATTCTCGATGTTCTGCAGGATATGTCCCGAAGCGCCGACGTCGACAAACAGGCTGGTCGTGCGCGCGGCAAAACTTAGCGTATCCGCACCCACGCCGCCGTCGATAACGTCCTGGTCCGCAGCCACATCGATTGTCAGCACATTGATGACATCATCGCCCGCACCGCCGTTGATCGTGTCTTGCCCCAGGCCGCCGGTCAGGATGTCATTGCCATCGCCGCCGTCCAGCCGGTCATTCCCCGCGCCGCCCGATAGGCGATCCGCACCCGCGCTGCCGCGAAGGCTGTCGGCACCGTCGCCGCCAATGACGCCTTCGATGCTGGTGATGGTCGTGCTGCTGCCCAGAACCGTCTGCGCCGCCAGGTCAACTGTGACCGCCGCCGTCAGGCCGGTGAAATCAATGATGTCACTGCCAATGCCGCCGTCGACCTGGTCAACGCCGGTGCCTGCATTCAGTATATCGTCACCCAGACCGCCGACCAAAATATCGTTGCCCGCGCCGCCCTCAATCACGTCATTGCCTGCACTGCCGGTTATCCGGTCGGCGCCCGCTGACCCGACAATCTTGGTAATGCCGGTGATGGCGACTGCTGACAGGTCGATGGTCGTCGCATTGGCCAGGCGGATCTGGGCGTTGGCCTTGCCATTGCCGTCGATCTGCTCAACCTCGCTAAGCGCGCTCAGGCCGATGATCGCATTGTCGCTGCTGGCGAAAATCTGGTCGGTGCCGCCGCCGCCCACTACCCGGTCAAAACCAAGGTCAGTGCCAAAGGCGATCCGGTCCTGTCCGTCCCCGCCATTGATCACATCATCGCCGGCCCCGCCGGTCAGCACATCGGCAAATGCTGTGCCGTTCAGCGTGTCATTGCCGCCAAGCCCGTTGATCGTCGCACCGCCAACAATGGCGGCGTCGATATTCAAGGTGTCGGCATTGGCCGTGCCATTGGCGACGAACCGGTCGGTATAGGTCGCCAGCGACTGCCACACTCGGTTGAGCACCGCCTGATAGGCTGCATCGGGAATGCCAGCGCCGATGCGCGCCTGTTCCTCGAACAATGCGGCGACGTCCGATTGGGCAATTGCGGTTTCGCCGACAATGATCCGCCGGGCAGCGCCGATGGCAGGCGCGCTGCCGGTTGTTGCGCCGAACCAGTCGGTCACCGTGACAATCGACGATGCGCCGATGATGGTAATTACGAGATTATTCGCAGTCCGCGTCAGCCGCACTTGTGAGGCGAGGATGGCCCGATTGCCGCCTTCGACGGTTGCACCATAAACGATGCTGTCATGGCCGGTGCCGACCGCAGCTTGGCCAGCCGCAGTGCCGACGGTAATCTGGTCAATGCCGCCATCGCCGAATAGGACGAAGCTGTCGTTGCCGTTGCCGCCGATCAGGGTGTCATTGCCGCGCCCGCCGTCGATGGTGTCGTCGCCGTCGCCGCCATCGATGACGCTATCATTGCCGTCGCCGCCAGACAGGACGTCGTTACCGTCATTGCCATATAATTTGTCTGCTCCGTCGCCGCCGATCAGCCGGTCGGCACCGCCGCCAAGGGCGACGAGTTTGATGTCATCGAGGGTCGCGCCCTTGCCATCGGCAACGCCCGTCCCGGCGAATTTCAAGATGTTGTCGCCCGTTGCGGCACCGAGCACATCGACGGTGTAGAGGCCGCTGGCCCCCGGCACCAATGTGGCAGTCAGGTCGACACCGTTCCAGCTCACCGCAAAATTCACGCCGGTCGCGCCCGCACTATTCGCGGCGTTAAAGCTGAGGCGGAGTTTTTGCCCGGCACCAATGCCGTTGACGATCTGCGTCACTTCCAGATTGGACGTGCCACCATCCAGCGCCAGGCGGCGTGCACCCGCCGCGCCGACGATGGTGAACGGTTGACCAGTCAGGCTGGACCAACCGGGCAGCGCAGTCGCCGTCGCTCCGGCCGCCTCAAACCCGCTATTTGCAATGCGATTATAAGTACTGACCGCGGTGTTCAACCCATTATGGCCCGTGCCGCTATCGCCGATCAGCGTATCGTCACCCGCGCCGCCGGTGATGATGTCATTGTCGCCAAGCCCGGTCAGACTGTCGATGCCATCCCCGCCCTCGATTGCGTCATCACCGCTGCCGCCATTGGTCAGGTCATTGCCGTCGCCACCGACGATCACGTCATTGCCGTCGCCGCCGACGATGGTATCATTGCCTGCGTTCCCGCGCAGGACATTGTCCGCCGTGTTGCCAGTCAACGTGTCATTGACGTCGGTGCCGATGACATTCTCGATCCCGTCATATGTATCGCCAGCCGCTTCGTGCGTGCCCGTCGCGAGGGCGGCGCTGCCCAGATTGACCACCACCCCGGCTGCCGCGCCATAATAGGTGACAGTATCCGTGCCCGCGCCGCCGATTAGCTGATCGGCGCCAATGCCGCCCGACAACAGGTCATCGCCATCGCCGCCTTCGAGCCGGTCATTACCGTCGCGCCCGCTCAGCACGTCATTGCCTGCGCCGCCGATCAATGTGCCGGCGCGACCAGCGATGTCGACAATCAGATTGTCGTCAGCATTGCCGGTCAGCCCCAGCGTGCCGTCCGGATTGAACACCAGCCCGCGAAGCGACGCCTGCTCGCCATCGGACAGCAACAGGGTCTCGATGCCTCGTGCAGTATCGAATGCACCGGCGCTGGTCCTGAAATTCTTCAGCTGCACCCGCGCCGTCGACGCGCCAATGGTAATGAACAGGTCGTTGGTGTTGGCGTTCACGCCTGTCGCGGTCGTGCCAAACGCAAAGCTGAGCTCAGTCAGGCCGATGGCCGCGCCCGGGGCTTTGGTTCCGGCAATGCGCGCCGTGACGCCAACCAATAGCGCATCGTCACCAGCATTAGCATTCACATCGACGGCAGCGCGCGACACCGCGCTACCATTGCGCTGCACATCGCCAATCCAGCCGCCATCGACCCGTGCTGGCGTGCCACTGATCCGCGTTGGTGATAGAATGCTGTTTTCATAAACAACTTCACCCGTCGCGACATTTTCGATGCGATGAAGATATTCAAAACTGCCCGGTTCATTGCTGACCAAATCGACGCGTTCAGCATAGGGCTCAACCACCCGGCCCTGGGCGTCGGTGATCACATCTGGAGTGCCGAAAAACTGGTCGGCTACTACCACCAAGCCATCCACTCGGCCAAAAACATAGGTGTCGTTGCCGCCCAGCCCGAATAATTGGTCGGTGCCACCAGCGGCGACACCATTGCCGGTCAGTTCATTGTCGAAATCATCGCCGGTCAGGCTATCGTTGAACCCGGAGCCGATAATCCCCTCAATGCCATCATAGCGATCACCGAGCGCAGCTTCACCGGCATTGAGCGCCGCGTCACGCAGATTGACGGTGACGTTGGTGCTCGACGCGGCATAGCTGGCAAGGTCAAAGCCATCGCCGCCGATCAGCGCATCGCCGCGCGTCGTTATGGTCGGAGCCGGAGTCCCAGCCGGAGGTATAACTTGGTTACCCAGCGAATCCGTGCCGACTCCATCGTAGAATTGGCCGCGATTGCCGCCTTCGAGGATGTCGCTGCCCGCGCCGCCGAACAATATGTCCGCGCCAACCCCGCCACTCAGTACGTCATCGCCGCTATTACCGTTAAGCAGGTCGTTGAAGTCGCCGCCGGTGATGCTGTCATCACCAGCACCGCCGGTAATCCAATTGGCGCGAGTCGCGGTTCCAGCGATGCTATCGGCAAGGTCGGTGCCACCCTTCAAATCGAGCAGCGACACATTGATCGCCCCGCTCGAGAAGAAAGATAAATTCTCGATCGAGCCACCAGCGCCGGCTTTGTTGCTCACCCATTC
>JANOPV010000156.1:0-2918 GCA_031422035.1 Sphingomonas sp.
GCAGGTCGCGGATAATCTCTTCAGCGCGCGACCAGGTTAGTTGAACCGGGCGGCCGACGGCGCGGGCGATCAGCGCCGCTTGCACCGCGACGCTGTGGTCCAGACCAGCCCCGAACGAACCGCCGCCGGGCATGACGAACAGAGCGACGTCGGTTTCGCCGATACCGAGTGCGACAGCGATGGCGGCGCGGCAAAAGCCCGGGGCGTCGCTTGCCACCCAGACGCGCATCCTGTCGCCATCGGGCTGCGCGGTCGCTGAACGGGTTTCGATGGGGGCATGGAGGCCGGGCGCAATCTGATAATCGGCGGTGATCGCCACGCGTCCGGCCATGGCGGCATGGGCATCGCCCTGGTTGACGATCCGGCTACCGTCGAACGCCTCAACAGCGGCCTTGAGCCGCCGGTCAATCGCGGCTGAGGAGGTCATGGTGCCGGTGGTGCGAAACACTGGGGCCATGGCGTCGAGCGCGCGCTGCGCCGCCCAGCTGTTAGTGGCGACGGCGGCGAGCCAGCGGTCATGCCGCACCGCGCTGATAAAACCGCGCACGCGCTCGCCCGCCGGACGGTCATAGCGCAGTAATTTGGTGTCGCCGTGCGGCCCCTGCCGGATCGCGGCATAGGCCATGTCAGGCAGACGGACGTCGGCGGCGAAGTTGAGCGATCCGTCGATTTTCGCGGGCAGGTCCAGCCGGGGCAGCGGTCGTCCGGCAAGCGAATCCTCGTCAACTGGGCGGTAAGCGGGAAATTCGGGCGGGGTGTGCGTCGCGGCTGCTTCGGCCAGTTCGGCAAAGCGCAGGCGGCGGGTGCTGTGGATGACGAAGCCGTCATGGGTGCGGCATTCTTCCCATTCGACATTCCAGCGCGCCGCTGCGGCCATGCACAGCAGCGCGCGAGCGATAGCGGCGGCATCACGCACCGGCCTTTCAAACATGCGGACGGTGGTCGAGCCGCCGGTCAGCATCGCGGGCGCGCCACCATCCATGGCAAAGCGCCGCCAGCCGCCCCAGCCGGCCACTGCGTCGGGCACGCCGATACGCGGCGCAAAGGTGGCGGCGTCTTCCTTAAAAAACAGTGTGTTGGCATAAACTGGTGAGATCGGTGCCGGTTCGACGGCGATGGTGCGCCAGTCGGCGCCGAGTTCATCCGCCGCAATCTGGGCGATCAGGGTGTAGGCCCCCTGGCCGGATTCGGTCTGGGGGCACAGGATAGTGACATGGCCATCGCGCCCGATTTTGAGATAGGGGCCAAGGATAGTTTCGTCGTCGGCGGCGTTGATGCCAGGCACCGTGTCGCGCGGCCAGACGGCCCAGGCGACGGCCAGTCCGGCCGCCGCGCCGCCGCCGATCAACAGCGTCCGCCGGTCGGGCCGCCAACGTCCCTCGCCGCTGTCGCGGGTGTCGCGCCTGAGGTCGTCAAAACTGCTCATCAGGGCGTGGTCGCCTGATCTGAGCGATCGAAACCGAGCCGGGCTATGCCGAGCCGGGCGATCTCGATCTTGATGCAGCGGTCCATGACGGCGGTCAGCCCGGCGCTTTCCGCGCGGGCAACCGCAGCGGCGTCGATAACGCCCAGTTGCAGCCACACGGCGCGTGCGCCGTGGGCGATGGCGGCATCCACCGCACCGCCCGCCTGGTCACTGGCGCGAAAGATGTCGACGATGTCGACGGGCGGGTTGATGTCGGAGAGGTCGGCAACGACGGTCTGCCCGTGGATGGCCTGTCCGGCGAGCCCGGGATTGACCGGGATTACCGTATAGCCATGGTCGAGCAGGATCCGCATGACGCGGTAGGACGGGCGCTCAGGCTTGGCCGAGGCACCGACCATGGCGATGCGCGGGGCGGTGCGCAGCAATGCGGCAATGGCGCTGTCGTCATTTAGTGGCATCAGCGCGTGCCTCTCGACCCCGACTGTTGATCCAGGTGGCGATGCGCGCGGCGATCGCGTGGAAAATCGCGCCGTCGCCGTCGGTGCTGGTCGCGGGCGGCACCCCGGCGTCGCTGGCCAGACGGATGGCGCGGGTCAGCGGCACCCGGCCAAGGAACGGCATGTCGAGGTCGCGTGCCGCCGTTTCCGCGCCACCATCGCCGAACGGATCGCTGATTTCGCCGCAATGCGGACAGGCATAGCCGGCCATATTTTCAACCATGCCGATGATCGGCACCTGGGCATCACGAAACAGGGTGATGGCGCGGGCGGCATCCATCAGTGCCAGATCCTGCGGTGTCGAAATGATGACCGCGCCCGCGGGGCGGAATTTTTGCAGCATCGACAGCTGAATATCGCCGGTGCCGGGCGGCAGATCGAGGATCAGGACATCGACATCGCCCCAATGGGCATCGACCAATTGTTCGAGCGCACGGCCAGCCATCGGCCCGCGCCAGGCAATCGCTTGTCCCGGTTTGGCGAGTTGCCCCATCGACAGCATCGGCACATCATAAGCGGTCATGATCGGGGTGAGCTTATCGCGTTCCGCCGTCGGGCGGGCGTCTTCGCGGTCCATCAACCGGGGCTGCGACGGACCATAAATGTCGGCATCGACCAGGCCGGTGCGCACGCCCTGCGCGGCGAGGGCGACGGCGATGTTGGCGGCGAGGGTGGATTTACCGACCCCGCCCTTGCCGCTGCCGATGGCGATCAGGGTGCGGCCACGCTTGGCGGCGGTCATCGCGATGCGGACATCGGTGATACCCGGCAGCGCACCGAGCTGGGTTTTCAGATTTTCGCTCATCGCGTCGCGGCTTGTTTCCTCAAGCCCGGTGGCGTCGAGAGCGATGGTAATCCGCCCGTCAGCGAGCCGCGCACCCCCCGAACGCCCGTCCGACAGGGTGGTGGCGAGGGCGGTTATGCTGGCTAAATCGGTCATTGGCCGCCCTGTTATCGCGGTGATTGGTCAAAGGCACTGTTTTTCGCAGCGCGCC
>JANOPV010000157.1:0-5011 GCA_031422035.1 Sphingomonas sp.
GTACATGGGGAGCGGGCGATGCTGATCCGGCTGGCGCTGTCGCCTGATGGCGCGCTGGTGCCGGACATAGCGGCGCGGGCACCCGGGCGCGGTGCATGGATCGGCGTCGATCACGCTGCGCTAACCGCATCAATGACGGCCAAGGGCAAGCTGAAGGGTGCCCTGGCCCGGGCATTTCGCGGCGCGGCGCTGACGATCCCGGATGACCTGCCTGACGCGATCGACATTGCGTTTCGCCGCTTACTGCTCGCGCAACTCGGCCTTGCCGCCAAATCGGGCGCGCTGCTTACCGGCGCTGACAAGGTCGATGGTGCCGCGCGCGGCGGGCAGGTCCGCTTGCTGCTCCACGCTGCTGACGCTGCTGAGGATGGCCGCCGCAAGCGCGACCAGAGCTGGCGGGTGGGTGAGGATGCTGAGGGCAGCGGCCAGATGGGCCAGATTCTGCCGGTGGACCGCACCGCGCTTTCCATCGCGCTGGGCCGCGACAATGCCGTGCATGTGGCGATTATCGAGGCCGGGTGGGCGATGCGTTTGGGAAGTTTGCTGGAACGCTGGCACCGCTACGCCGGATGGTCTACGGGGGCCGCAACACCGGCGGCGGACTGAACAACAGGCAGTGGGCGCCCGCGCCTACGGCATTTTCGCTGATGATATGACAGATACGATATGACAGATAGAGTGGGTTTCGATGAGTATGAGTGAGTCCGACAAGCCAACCCTGACGCGCAAGCCGCTCGGTCTGAAGACCACGGTTGAGGCCGGCCAGGTCCAGCAGCAGTTCAGCCATGGCCGCAAAAATACTGTGGTGGTCGAGGTGAAGCGCCGCCGGATGCTGGGCAAACCCGGCGAAGCAGAGGTCGCGCCTGAGCCTGACGTTGCGCCCGCGCCCGCGCCCGTCGCTGCGGCACCAGTGCCTGCGCCTGCGCCCGCTCCGGTCCGCGTCGACAGCAGCCTCGAAAGCCGCCAGGAGCGCCAGACGCGCCTGCTGCGCGAAGCCGAAGAAGCGCGCCTGTCATCGCAAGAAGATGCGCGCCGCCGTGAAGAAGCCGCCCGCCAGGCCGCGTCCGAGGGCGAACGCCGCCGTGCCGAAGATAATCGCCGCGCCGAAGAGGCCCCCGGCGCTGCGCCTGAGGGTGCGCCCGCTCCCGTCGCGGTTGCTGACGCTAGCAGTGACGCCGTGGCCGCACCCGAGGCCGAAACCACCGGTCGCGATGAGAATGGCGAACGCTTCCCACCCGCGCGCCGCTTCACCCCGGTTGAGGCGCCTAAGCGTCCGGAACCCAAACCGCCCGCGCGCGACAAACGCGTGCCGGATAATCGCCGTCAGTCGGGCAAGCTCTCGGTCAGCAAGGCGCTGGGCGATGATGACGGTGCGCGCGCCCGCAGCCTTGCCGCGCTGAAACGGGCGCGGGAGAAGGAACATCGCCGGGCGTTTGGCGGCAAATCGGCCCCGCGCGACAAGCAAGTCCGCGACGTCGTCGTTCCAGAATCGATCACGGTGCAGGAACTCGCCAACCGCATGGCCGAAAAGGGCGCGGATCTGGTGAAGGCCCTGTTCAAGATGGGCATGCCGGTCACGATCAATGAGACGATCGACCAGGATACCGCCGAGCTGCTCGTCACCGAATTCGGGCACAACATCGAACGCGTCAGCGATTCGGACATCGACATTGTCGCCGACTTTGATGTCGATCCCGACTCCACCTTGATCACCCGCCCACCGGTGGTGACGATCATGGGCCATGTCGATCACGGCAAGACGTCGCTGCTCGATGCGTTGCGCGGCACCAGCGTGGTGTCCGGCGAAGCAGGCGGCATCACCCAGCATATCGGCGCCTATCAGGTGACGACAAAATCGGGGGCGGTCATCACCTTCCTCGATACGCCGGGTCACGCCGCCTTTTCCGAAATGCGCGCGCGCGGCGCGACCGTCACCGACATCGTCATTCTGGTGGTCGCCGCTGATGATGGGCTGATGCCGCAGACGATTGAGGCGATCAAACATACCAAGGCCGCCGGCGTGCCGATGATCGTCGCGATCAACAAGATCGATAAGGACGGCGCAAATCCGCAAAAGGTCCGCGAACGCCTGCTCGAACATGAGATCGTCGTCGAAGAAATGGGCGGCGACGTCCAAAATGTCGAAATTTCGGCCTTGAAGGGCACCAATCTCGATAAGCTGATCGAAGCCATTGCCGATCAGGCCGAAATCATGGAGCTGAAAGCCAATCCTGATCGCGCTGCAGAGGCCACCGTGGTCGAAGCACGGCTCGACAAGGGCCGGGGCCCGGTTGCCACCGTCCTCGTCCGCCGCGGCACGCTCAAAACCGGTGACATCTTCGTCGTCGGGTCTGAATCAGGCCGCGTCCGCGCGTTGGTTGATGACAAGGGACAGCAGATTAAATCCGCTGGTCCCGCCGTTCCGGTCGAGGTGCTCGGCCTTGGCGGCGTGCCCGCAGCTGGCGACACGCTCACAGTGGTCGATAGTGAGGCCCGCGCCCGCGAGGTCGCAGCCTATCGCGGCGAACAGGCGACGATCAAGCGCACCTCGGTCGCCCCCGCAAATATTGAGGACATTTTTTCTGCGCTCGCGGAAAAGGCCAGTGTCATCCAATATCCGGTGGTTATCCGCGCCGATGTCCAGGGCTCGGTTGAGGCGATTGTTACCGCGCTCAACAATCTGTCGACTGACGAGATTAAGGTGCGGGTGCTGAATTCGGGCGTCGGCGCGATCACCGAAGGCGATGTCACGTTGGCCCGCGCGTCGAACGCACCGATCATCGGCTTTGGCGTCCGCCCCAATGCCAAAGCGCGTGAGATGCTGGCCCGCGATAAGGTGCGGCTGAAATATTTCGACGTCATCTATCATTTGACCGAGGACATCGCGAAGGAAATGGCGGGCGAACTGGGTCCGGAAATCATCGAAACCGTCGTCGGCCGGGCCGAGGTCAAAGATGTGTTCCCAGCAGGCAAGAAGGACAAGGCCGCTGGCCTCCTCGTGCTCGAAGGGATCATCAAAAAGGGCCTCCATGCGCGGCTTACCCGCGAAGATGTCATCGTTTCGAAAACGACGATCTCCTCGCTCCGTCGGTTCAAGGACGACATTGCAGAGGTCCGCGCGGGCCTCGAATGCGGCGTCCTTCTGGCCGACACCAACGACATCAAGGCGGGCGATATGCTCGAAGTGTTCGAGGTGGAAGAACGCGAACGGACTTTGTAGGATTGGGGAAGCGTAGGTGCCGGAAGGTTTTTTCAAGCACGATATGCCCCGCCCACCCTGTGCGGAAACGTTGGGCTGGGAATTGATCGATCAATGGCCCGACGAAGGGCGAATCGAACTAGCCTTTCTGGCAACTGCGTCGATGCTCAATCCACGCGGCACCGTGCAGGGGGGCTTCGTCGCGGCAATGCTTGACGACACCATGGGCCCTGCTCTCGTCACCATGACCGCTGGAGGTCAAGTGCCGATTACGATGGATATGAATGTGAGTTTCTTGCGGCCAGTGATGCCAGGCAGAGTAGTCGGTAAAGGCCGGGTAATTAGCCGTTCGCGGACGAGCGCGTTCCTCGAAGCAGAGCTGTTCGATACATCTGGCCTATTGCTGGCGCGGGCAACGTCCACCGCCCGTATTGTGGATTACAAACCGTGAAGGGTGCCGACACCGGCCCATCGGTTCGCCTGCTGCGCGTGGGCGAGCAAGTCCGGCATATCCTGTCGGAAATCCTCGCGCGCGGGGACGTGCATGATGATCTGCTGACCAGTCACCCGATCAGCGTCACCGAAGTGCGCATGTCGCCCGATCTGCGCCACGCAACCGTGTTCATTAAGGTGCTGTTGGGGCAGAATGAGGTGGCGGTGCTGAAGGCGCTGCGCACCAATACGGCGTTCCTGCAACGCGAAGTTGCGACGCGGGTGCGGATGAAATATGCGGCCAAGCTCAAATTCCTCTCTGACGACAGTTTTGATGAGGCCAGCCACATCGAAACCCTGCTCCGCGCGCCAAAGGTCGCGCGGGATTTGGCCGTCGAGCCTCAGCCGGACGCTGAAACCGGGGGGTAAGTCGTGGCCAAGCTCTATTTCTACTACGCCTCGATGAATGCGGGCAAATCGACCACCTTGCTCCAGGCCGATTTCAATTATCGTGAGCGCGGCATGGCGACCATGCTGTGGACCGCCGCGCTTGATGATCGCTACGACGCCGGTGCGGTCACCAGCCGGATCGGCCTGAGCGCCGACGCCCACCGGTTTAGCCCGGATACCGACATTGAGGCTGAAGTGCTCGCCCGCCATAGCGCCAGCCCGCTTGCCTGTGTGCTGGTCGACGAAGCGCAGTTCTTAAGCCGCGATCAAGTGCTCGGCCTCGCCCGGTTGGCGGATGAGGCGAACATCCCCGTCGTCACCTACGGCCTGCGGACCGATTTTGAGGCCGCCTTGTTCCCCGGTTCCGCCGCACTGCTGGGGCTTGCCGACAGCCTGGTCGAGCTTAAAGGCGTGTGCGAATGCGGGCGCAAGGCAACGATGAACTTGCGCGTCGATGCCAGTGGGCGGGCAGTGCTGGAAGGCGCGCAGACCGAGGTCGGCGGTAACGACCGCTATGTCGCGCTGTGCCGCAAACATTTCATGCAGGCGCGCCGCGATGCCGGTGCTTAGGGACGCTCTGCTCGCGCCCATCATCGATGGCGACCTCGTTCTTACTCAGCCGGTCGAAGCCGACCGCGCAGAATTGCGCTCTGCCTGCGCCGCTGACACCGAAGTCTGGGCATTTTTCCCGAGCGACTGGGGTCCGGCCGGTTTCGACGCGACGTTCGATGCCATGCTGCCTGACGATCAGCGCTGCCCCTTTGTCATCCGGCTGGCGGGTGAAGTGGCCGGCATGTCGGGGTACGTCAATCTGGCGCTGGCCCGCGAAACGGTGGAAATCGGCAACACCTATATCCTGCCATCTTTGCGCGGCGGGCCGTTTAATGCCCGCCTCAAGGCCCTCCTCCTCGCCCGGGCTTTCGCCTGCTG
>JANOPV010000158.1:0-14886 GCA_031422035.1 Sphingomonas sp.
CCTT
Organism: Sphingomonas sp.; assembly: GCA_031422035.1. Taxonomy (GTDB): domain Bacteria; phylum Pseudomonadota; class Alphaproteobacteria; order Sphingomonadales; family Sphingomonadaceae; genus Sphingopyxis. Next base: position 5 of record JANOPV010000158.1, read on the forward strand.
GCGCGAGAGTTCGAGGCTGTCACCGACAAAATCGGCGAGGTCCTGAATTTCGGGCTTTTGATAATAATGCGCGAGGATCACCGCGTTGCGTTCGACCTTCAGCCGCTGAATTTCGGCGAGCAGATCGACGCCGCTGAAGTTTTCGCGAATGGGGACAGTCATGGCCAGCCTTTCTAAGATAATCCGTCTGCCCTGCACATGGTGTCGGGCTGTTCACGCCGTCTTTGGAACACGCACGGTGGTTCGACAAGCGCAGCGCTGCTGGGTCGGTAATGCGGGTTTGGGAAGCGTGCCGCTATTACCTCTCAGGGCACTGTATATATCGAACAATCGGGGGCGGAGCGCTCCATTTCATAGCGTTCGCTGGCCGGGTTGAAGCGGAGCGTGCGGGTGTAGCTGCATTCGGGATCGCGCCAGCGGCTGAGGTCTGAGGCGCGCAACGGCGGCGCGGCGCTGCTATCCTCACCGCGCCGGGCGGTTTGTGGATAGCTGGTCGCCTGGGTGGCATAGGCCAGCTGCGGTAGGTCGTCGGCATAAGTGTCGCCCGGGGCCAAGCTTAGGTTCGCGCCGAAATTATAGTCGTCATGACAGACGCCGCGCCGCCGCTCACTATCGGCCTCACCAAAGCAGGCGCGAATCAGGAGCGAGCCGGTCCAGGGCAGGCTGAGCAGTTCGGTGTCGAGGCGCGGCGGGCTGTTACCGAGCCGCAGCCGAAACAGATGCAGCCGCTGGGCCGCACCGCCGCCGCCCGAATACATGGTCGATTGCTGAAAGAGGATGCCGATCAGCACGCTCTGATTGCCCTCCCCCTCCTCCGGATTGCCCGGCAGGCGAATGGCGCGGGTCCACAGCGATAGCGACTGGCGGTCCTGCGGGGCGAGCGACTGCGGCAGCGGCAGCGTGGCCAGCCCGTCCGCACCGCCGCTAGGGTGCGGATCGCGCAGTTGCAGCTGTGGCGGCCCGGACGCGCCCTCATCGCCATTGAGGATGGCAAAGCACAGGCCCATGTCGACCGAGCAATGCTGGCCGGTGTCGCCAGCGGCCGGCAAATCGACCATGATCGGCGCGCGCGGGGGATTGACGCTATCGGGGTTTGGAACGTCCGTGGGCTGTGCCGTAAGGGCTAGCGCGGCGGTGATTGCGACCGCGATATTCAAACCAATTGCCATATGTCCCCCGTGGTCCGCACCTGTTCGCGGGTTTTGAGGTCGATGAGATGAGCGAGCACTGAACGCCCCGCAGCACCGGTGAGGCGAGGGTCGAGGCCTTTATACATGGTCGCCACCAGCACCGGAATATCATGCGGGCCCTTAGCTAGCTCACGCAATATCTGCGCTTCCCGGCTTTTGCGGTGGCCCAGCATCCCACGCACCAGCTGGCGCGGCTTATCTACCGCCGGGCCGTGCGCGGGATAATAGACGCGGTCGGCGCGGGTCTGGAGCTTTTCGAGGCTGGCCATATAGGCGGCCATGTCGCCGTCGGGCGGGCTGACGACGCTGGTCGACCATTTCATCACATGATCGCCGGTGAACAAGGCACCGGTTTCAGCGAGCGCGTAGCATAAATGATTGCTGGTGTGGCCGGGGGTGGCGACGGCAATGAGGGTCCAGCCATCGCCGCTGACCTGCTCACCATCGGCTAAGACGCGGTCAGGGGCGTAGTCCGGATCAAACGCCGAGTCGGCGCGCGGGCCGCTGTCCGCCAGTGCGAGCGGGGCGCAGCCGATGATGGCTGCGCCGGTTGCAGCCTTCAGCGGCGCAGCGGCGGGCGAATGATCGCGGTGGGTATGCGTGCATAATATCGCGGCGATGCGGCGGGGGCCGACCGCGCGCAGGATGGCGTCGACATGGCCTTCTCCGAAGGTATCTTTATGTGCCCTTTCCTGCTCGTGAACGAGCGCGGGGGCCTTTGGATCGCCAACGCTCATACCGCTGCCCGCCGGGCCAGGGTCGATCACCGCGCAGTCCGCGGCATCCACTGCGCCGACGATCCAGGTCTGGGTGCCGGTGAAGGTATAGGGCGACGGATTGGGTGCGAGGACGCGAGCAACCAGCGGCTCATGCTGCTCGGTTTCGCCGGCATGGATGCTGTCGGGCCAAGGTTGGGCACTAGTCATCCTGCGCATGTGGCACCGGGCGCGACAAAGTAAAAGGGCCGGAGCCGATTGCAGGCTCCGGCCAGGATCATCGGGAGGCTTTGCGGAGACCCCGGACGATGAGCGGACTATTCGGCAGCGGGTGCCTGTTCCAGTTCGGCGATAGAGCGGTCGATTTCGGCCAGCGCCGATGTGCGCGCTTGGGCGGGCAGCTGTTCGGCGCTCATCGCCGCCAGCGAGGCACGGGCAATGCGAAGCGCCGACAGCCGTAAGGCTGGCGCATCGCCGCCACAGGTTACGACACGCACCGTGTGGCGTTCACCGCCCTCGCCGACCACCCGCTCGCTGGTCTGCTGTGGGCTGCCAGCGCCGCAATGGGCACCAGGGGTGCCATAGACCCGCGCATTGGGACCGCCGACAACATAAACATGCTCGCGCCGCTGTTCGTCATTGGCGGGCGGCACGGGCGGCGCGGGCATCGCATTGCCAGCATCAGCGGACTGGCCGCCATTGACCCGCCGGATGATGATGCGGCGCACCTCAGCCTGGCCGTCGGCAACGGCTGCCTGTTCCGCAGAGCCGCGCGCGCGCTCGGCAATCGCGCGGTCGACTTGGGCATTGGCCAGCATCCGCTCAACCTCAGCCTGATCCAGTGCGCGGTCGCTGAGCAGGGTGATCGTCTGGCCATCGCGGACGACGCGGGTGATGTGCTGGCCACCATTGTTGGAGATGTCGACGTTCTGCGCGGCCTCAATGGTGATGGGAGTTGGCGCGGCAGGCGCGGCTGGCACTGCGGGCGGCGCATCCTGCTGCTCCACCGCATAGACCACGCTGGCGGTCAGCGGCAGCGCGAGCAAGGCGGCAGCGGCAATCGCAGCGCGGCCAATATGGGCGCGGCGGGGGGAAATAGCAGGCATGGCGAGACTCCTTAAGCGGTGAACAAGGGCGCTGCGGCTCGCCATTGGTAAGGCGAAAGCATGGGCGGGATGAAAGGCGGTGCCGGTGACGGCGTGGACGATGGCGCGGCCATAATCGGCGCGGGCGACGGTGCCGCTGGCCAGGACGCGGGCGTCACAGGCCGCCTCCTGATCGCTGCGAAAGGCGCGCCAGCCCAGCCAGGCGAGCGGGTTAAACCAATTGACGCAGAGCAGCGCGAAGGCGGCAATATTGGCGATGAGGTCACCGCCGCGATGGTGGGCGAGCTCATGCGCGATCACATAGGCCTGTTGGTCCGCTGTGAAGCGATTGGCAAAATCGCGCGGCAGCACCACTTGCGGTCGCCACAGGCCAAGCGCGACCGGGCCATCGACCGCGCCGCTGCTGAGGATGGCGATGCGGCCGCGCATGTCGAGCAAGGACGCGTCGGCGTCGATGGCCCGGCGCAGGCGGGCGTAACTGGCGATCGACCAGAGCGCGAGGAGGAGCGCGCCGGTGGCCCACGCGGTGAGGAGCAAAGCGGTCGCGTCGAAAGCGGTGGGTATAGCGAGGGCATCTGGCACTGCGCTCGCCGTGTTGAGAACGACCAGATCGCCAGCAACCGGCGGCGGCGCGTCTACCGTTAGCGTAATCTGCGGCATCAACGCCCGTGCGGCAGGGATAGTCCACAGCGCATAAGCGAGCCGAGGCCCGAACTGGCGCGCAACGGGCCCGCGTAGCAACAGTACCAGCGCGATCAGGAGGGTGACGGCGAGGAAGCCGTCGGCCAGCCAGTTGCCTGAGCTGAGGCCGCTCATGATTTAAGCGCCTCTAGCAGCGCCTCAATCTCGGCAATGTCGGCAGGCGTCAGTTCTTCACGCTCGGCCAGATGCGCGACCAGCGGAGCGACGCGGCCGCCGAATAGCCGGTCGACCAGCCGCTGGACATCTCCGCTGACATGGGCGGTGCGAGCGATGCGCGGTTCGTAGAGATAGCGGCGGCCATCCTGCCGGGTTGCGACTGCACCCTTGCTTACGAGCCGGGCGAGTAGCGTCTTGATGGTCTGCGCCGACCAGTCGCGGGTCGCTGCCAGCCGGTCGATGACGTCGGCAGCGCTGGCCGGAGCACCGGCCCACAACGCCTCCATTACCGCCAATTCGGATTCGCTGATTCGCTCGGCCACGGCTAGCTCCCTGACATCTACATCTGTAGTTGATGTAAGACTACAGATGTAGTCTGTCAAGCGGCTGACGCCGGAAGCGGCTTGGTGTCGAGAAAATTGACAGGCCGGGGAAGCGGTGCCGCGACGTTAACCATTAACCCCCGCAGAATTGCGTGATTTACGCAAACTGGCACGGCCTCTGCATTGCTAGATATGTTCCTAAGGGCTTTCGCCCACATTGAAGCGGGCCGGAAGGTCTGGTCCCCATCCGGCCCGCTTCACCCCGGAACTTCTCCCGGCAGCATCACGAAATTCTGATTGGCGCAGTATAGCGCACCGACATTAGCCGTCGGCGCGGGCGACGCCGAGCAACTGGTGCAATTCGCCCGCCTCAAACATCTCCATCATGATGTCCGAGCCGCCGACAAATTCACCGTCAATGTAGAGCTGCGGAATCGTCGGCCAGTCGGAGAAATCCTTGATCCCGGCGCGGACCTCTGGGTCCTGCAGCACATCAACCGAGGCGAAGTCGACGCCGAGATGGTCGAGGATCGCGGTCGCCTTGTTAGAAAAGCCGCATTGCGGGAACAGCGGCGTGCCCTTCATGAACAACACCACCCGATCGCTGGTGACGATGGTGCGGATACGGTCTTGTGCGGCCTGGGTCACGGCGAAAATCCTTATCTTATTCGGGAAGAGCGGTGGTCAATTGCAAGGCATGCAGTTCGCCGCCCATCCGGCCGCCCAAGGCATTATACACCAGCTGATGCTGGCGCACACGCGGCAGGCCGCGAAACTGCGGGGCGACGACGCGCGCGGCATAATGATCGCCATCGCCGCGCAGATCGGTGATCGTCACATCCGCGCCGGGCAGCGCTAAGCGGATCATCGCAGATATATCGTCGGCGGCCATCGGCATGACGGGTTAGACCCCTTCGATGAAGTGGCGGCGCGCGGCGATGGCCATTTCGTCGAGCGCGGCGCGGATGACGCTGCCCTCCACCTCAACTCCAGCGCTGACGAGGTCCGCGACCAACTTGCGGATCACGTCTTCGTCACCGATTTCTTCAAAATCAGCCTGGACCACCGATTTGGCATAGGCGTCGGCTTCTTCTGGCGTCAGGCCCATTTTCTCCGCTGCCCATTGGCCGAGCAGACGGTTACGGCGGGCGATGATCCGAAACTGCATGTCGGCATCACGCGCAAACTGGTTTTCAAAGGCGCTTTCGCGATCATCAAAATTGCTCATGCTTAGTCCATCCTGAAAGCGATGTCGGTTATCGCCGATGTAGGGTGCGCGGGTGACGCGCGCAACCGTGCGACTGGACGCGCGCGCGCAAAGTGGTGATAGTGCTGGTGCACGGCGCACCGCACCAAAGGGGGGAGCAGGCATGGCCGCATCTATGTTCAAGCGGCTGCGGCGGCTGTTGGCGCAACTGGGCTGGACCCGGACGCTGCTGACATTGCTGTTGCTGGCGACCGCAGCCTTTGTGGGGCGATTCAGTTGGGAACTGCCGCTGATCGAGGATGCCGAGCGCGTTCTTTACGACGCACGCGCAACAATCTCCGCCCCGCATGTGGAGCAGGACCGGCGGATCGTCATGGTCACCTACACCGACGAAACATTGTTCGCGACCGGCATCCGCTCCCCCGTCGACCGGGCGATATTGACCCGGGCGCTGGCCAGCCTGGATAGGATGGGCGCGCGCAGCATCGGCATCGACATCCTGTTCGATTCGCCCACCGCCAATGACGCGGCACTGGTGGCGCAACTGCGCGCGATGCAGACGCCGACGTTGCTCGCGGTCGCCGATCCGACCAGCAACCCCAATAATATCCAGTATCAACAGGCGCAGTTCCTGACCGGCTTTCACCGCCGCGTGACGACCGCGATGACCCGACCGGCGAGCATTCGCCTAACCAATGATGGCGATAATGTCGTGCGCCGCTGGCCGGGGCGGGCCGACGGCTCGCCGTCGCTCCTGACGGTAGCGATGGCGGCGGCCGGCGTGAGTGCCCGCCGCACCCGTGCCGACGTCTATGACCGGTTCAGCGGAGCGGTTCGTTTTCGGATGCCGAGCGAAGTGGCTGACAGCGGAGACGGTGTCGAGGTGCGCGAGGTGTTCGCAAAGCTCCCCATCGACCTGTTCGCCGATCCGGCCACAGCACCGTTCCTGGTCGAGCAAATCCGCGGGGCGCATATTTTGATCGGCGGCGATATTGTCGACAGCGATCAGTTTGCGACGCCACTATCGCGGTTGCCGGACCCGGTGAGCGGCGAGGCACGGCCGATGATCGGCCTGGAGGTGCACGCCAATATGTTGGCGCAAATCCTCGACGGCGCGCGCGGGCGGGTGCCCACTGGGGGCACGCTGTGGGTCGCTGCGCTGCTGGCGGTGGCAGCAGGCGCGATCTCTACCCTCATCAATCGCGCGCCGTGGGTGACCGCCACCATGTTAGTCGTCCAGCTGGCATTGATCGCCGTCCTGCCATTCTGGCTCCAGGGTCGCGGGATCGATACGCTGGGGCTGCCGGTGGCGGGCTGGGCGGCAGGGTGGCTGCTCGGCTTCCTTGGCGCGACGATGGCGCAGCGCGCAGTGGGCGCGGAACAGCGGGCCTTTGCGCAATCGGCGCTGGGCCGATACCTGCCGCGCGACATTGCCCAACAGATTTTGCGCGACCCCGACCGGCTGGCGCTGCATGGCGAAAAACGGTCAATCTATTGCCTGTTCAGCGATTTGGAGGGGTTCACCAAGATGAGCCACGCCATCGCCCCGGAACTGGTCGCGCGCATTCTCAACGCCTATCTCGACACACTGAGCAATGTCGTGCTGAGCCATGGCGGGACCATCGACAAATTTGTCGGCGACGCGGTTGTCGCCTTTTGGGGTGCGCCGATTGCCCGGCCTGATGATGGGCAGCAAGCAGCGCGGGCGCTGGTGGCGATGGTCGCGGCCGGGGACGCCTTTCGCATCGACATGGCCGCCGCGATTGGCCCGGATGCGCCGCCGATTGGCCGGACCCGGGTTGGCCTGCATTTTGGCGAGGCGGTGATTGGGAATTTTGGCGGCGAAGGGCGGATTCAATATACTGCGCTGGGCGATGCGATGAACACCGCCGCGCGGCTGGAGGCGGCGAACAAGGCACTGGGCACCAGCGCGCTGGCCAGCGAGGAGACGCGAGCGCATGTGCTGCTCGATATGTTTGTGCCGATGGGCCGGGTGCTGTTGCGCGGACGGGCGCGGCCGGTGATGATTTATGAACCGCGCGGTGAGCTGTCGGAGGCGATGCGCGCGGAGGTGGCGGCGCTGGTAGCAGCGCATGAGGCGGGGGATATGGCGATTTTTGAAACCATCGCGACCAAGCTTGCCGCCGCGCCGGATCCTGATCCGGGCATTATCGCCTTGCTCAACCGGCTGCGCGCGACACCAACAGGGGGCCATTATGTTTTGCCGTAAACACACTGCGATGCTGGCTTTCACCGCTGCGATGACGGCGAGCAGCGCGGCTGCCGAAGTGCTGGTGGTGCGCTCCACCGGGCCGTCAGCCACCACCTATCCGGCGCGGCAGCGATTGCCGGATACTCAGCGGATTATACTGGTGGCGGGCGACCGGGTCGTGCTGCTCGGCCCCGGTGGCACCCGCACTTTGGTTGGGCCTGGACGGTTCCAAGCCGCGCCGACATTGCGGACAATCGTCACCGGGCGGCGGACGGCGGCGCGCTATGCCGCGGTACTGGCGCGCGGGAGCACCCGCAGCAGCGTGGCCGCGATCCGCCGCGAGCTTCCCGGCGCTAATCCGACGGCGACGTTGCCGTCCAACGTCCAGGGGCTGTGGAGCTTTCCGCTCGGCAGCAGCGGCACGGTGTGCACGCCCGATCCGGCGCAGATGTTTTTCACCCGTCCGCCCGGCGGCGCGGCGGTGACGGTGCGGATTGCCGCTGCGTTGCGCCCGGCTGTGCGTCACGATGTTGCGCTGAACGTCAACGCGATTGATGCGCCGTGGGCTGGCTATCTCATCACCGACGGGGCCGAGTTCCTGATCACCAGCCCGGGCGTGCCCGCGACCAGCCGGATCCGCTTTGCGGTGCTGGGCGCTTTGCCCGACACGCTGCCCGCGCTCGGCGGCCTGCTGGCGGATCGCGGCTGCACCGAACAGCTGGACCGACTGACCGAATTGCTGGCCATCGCGCCATGATTACCTGTTCAACCCTTAGTCAGCCGACTTGTGATCAAAATCACGACATTGCCTTGATAACGGCATTAGGGTCACACCCATGATCACCGCCCAAAGGAAGCCTGTCATGTTGAAGCATCATCGCTCGATTGCCGCCGCCGCCGGGCTGTCGCTCGCCGCCACGCTGCTCGCCGTGGCGACGCCCGCCGCCGCCGATGCGCTGGTCGTGCGCGCAACCGGGCCGAGCGCTGCCAGCTATCCGGTTGGCCGCCGTTTGCCCGACAATGGCCGCGTCATCCTACGCGCCGGGGACCGGGTGGTGGTGGTCAGCGATGCCGGCACCCGCACCTTGTCAGGCCCCGGCAATTTCCCGGTGCGCGCCGGCGCCATCGCCAATCGCGGCAACCGCGCGACGCTCGGCCGCTACATCAGCGCCGGAGGCAGCGCGACGATCAGCCGCACCGGGGCGGTGCGCGGCGATACCGGCGCAGAAGCCCCGCGCGCGCCGAACCTATGGGTGGTCGATATATCGCGCGGCGGCACCTTTTGCGTCGCTGATGCCGCGTCACTCAATCTGTGGCGGCCAAATCTGAACGCCGATACGCTGTTGACCGTCACCCGATTGGACATAGCTGGCACCCCCGCCAACCTCGCTTTTGTTGCCGGGCAGAGCCTGCGCCTATGGCCATCGGATGCCATGCCGCCAGCCGAGGGTTCGCGTTATCGCCTGTCGGGCGCGGGCCTGACCGCGCCAAGCGAAGTGCAATTTGTCGCCACCGGCACCCCGCCGACCGACCCTGCTGCCATCGCCAATCTGCTGGCAGAACGCGGCTGCCTGAGCCAGCTGGCGCAGCTGGGTGAACGGATCGAGGAAAATGCCACGGGGAACTGAGGGTTGACGCCCATCGCCGTGCGTCCCTAACGCAGGGGCAATGAGCGACACGATCCCCTTGCGGCTGTTCAACAGCCTGACACGCCAATTAGAGGCTTTCGATCCCGTCCACCCCGGAACCGAAGGTGACCCAAATGATCCGCCCGAAGCGCGCGTCTACACCTGTGGGCCGACGGTCTATAATTACCCGCACATCGGCAACATGCGCGCCTATGTGTTCGCTGACACGCTGGGCAGAGTGCTGTCTTACAAGGGCTATAAGCTCACTCATGTCATCAACATCACCGATGTCGGCCATCTGACCGACGATGCCGATGCGGGCGAGGACAAGCTGGAGAAGGCAGCCGCGCAGAATGCGCAATCGATCTGGGACATCGCGCGGCACTATACCGAGGCCTATTGGGATGACGTGCGGGCGCTGAATATCCGCGAGCCCGCGCATTGGTCGATTGCCACTGACTATGTCCCGCAGATGATCGCCTTTGCCGAGAGCATCGCGGAGCAGCATTGCTACCAGCTCGACAGCGGCCTCTATTTCGACACCTCGACCGTCGCCGATTACGGCACGCTCGCCCGCGCCAAGACCGACGACGGCGAATCCCGCATCAATCCTGTGGACGGCAAACGGCACGCCGCCGACTTCGCCATCTGGCGCACCACGCCAGCGGGTGAAACGCGGCAGATGGAATGGGACTCCCCCTGGGGCAAAGGCGCGCCAGGCTGGCACCTCGAATGCTCGGTCATGTCCGAAGCCTTGCTCGGCCTGCCGTTCGACATCCACACCGGCGGCATCGATCACCGCGAGATTCACCACCCCAATGAAATCGCGCAGAATCAGGCGCGCTTAACGTGTTCGGGCAGCACCGATCACAGCGGCGCGCGCATCTGGATGCACAATAATTTCCTGATCGACCGCAGCCAAAAAGACTCAGGCGCGAAGATGTCCAAATCGTCAGGCGAATTCCTGCGCCTGCAACTCCTCATCGACAAAGGCTTCCACCCCCTCGCCTACCGCCTGATGTGCTTGCAGGCGCATTACCGGTCCGAGCTGGAGTTCAGCTGGGAGGGATTGCAGGCGGCGTTTACGCGACTGAAGCGGATGGTGATGGGCGTGGAGAAACTAAAAGTAGAATCCGAAGCTCAAGCCGAGCCTAGGCTTTGGGATTTTCATCTCCTTGAAGCATTCGATGAAGAGATGACGACTGACTTGAACACGCCGCCAGCCATTACCTTTCTGGAAGGCATTTTGTCCGACAAGACGTGGGAGCCTTATGCAAAGCTCATGGCCATTGGGGAGATGGACTCCGTCCTCGGCCTCAACCTCCTCACCCTCACCCGCGCCGACCTGCGCATCCGCCCGAAATCCGCCACCATCACCGAAACCGACATCGAAACCGCCCTCGCCGCCCGCCGCGAAGCGCGCGCCGCCAAGGACTTCGCCCGCTCCGACGCGCTGCGCGACACCCTCATCGCCGCCGGGGTCGAGGTGATGGACGGCGATCCGCTGGGCTGGGACTGGCGGATAGACGTTTAGCCCCCCTCCCGCTTGCGGGAGGGGTTAGGGGTGGGCATGGAGTGGGGATGCTGTTTTTGAACCAAACCCACCCCCGACCCCTCCCGCAAGCGGGAGGGGAGACGAGATGACCAAAACCGTTGCCGTCCTGTCCGCGCTCATCCGCCCGTTGCTCGAATCGCGCTTGCCCGATTGGGTCGAGCCGCACTGGTTTGCTAGCAAGGAGGAAGCGCTCACGCTGGCACCCACCGCCGAAATCGGCTGGTTCGATATGTATGACAAGCGCGACATGGCAGCGGTCATCGGGGCCGCGACCCGGATGCGCTGGCTGAACAGCATTTATGCGGGCGTCGATGGCATGCCGCTCGAACAGCTGAGCGCGCAGGGCACCATCGTCACCAACGGCGCGGGGATCAACGCGATCACCATCGCCGAATATGTCGTGATGGCGATGCTGACGGTGGCCAAGGGATACCGCGATGTCGTGCGCGCCGCTGACCGGCACGAATGGCTGACGGATTCGCCGGGCAAGGCCGAATTGTTCGGGTCAACCGCACTCATCATCGGCTATGGCGCGATTGGCGAACTGGTGCACCAAAGACTGGTGACTTTTGGGGTGGCGTGCAGCGTGGTCCGCCGTTCGCGCGGCGGCGGCGTGCTGGGGCCGGATGATTGGCGCGCGTCGCTGGCCAGTTTCGACTGGGTGATCCTGGCGGTGCCGGCGACAGCCGCGACCGACGGCATGATCGGCGCTGATGAGCTGAGCGCGATGAAGCCGACGGCGACGCTGATCAACATCGCGCGCGGGTCGGTGGTCGATCAGGAGGCGCTGGTTGCGGCATTGCAGGCCAAGGCGATTGGCGCGGCGTTTCTGGATGTGACCACGCCTGAGCCATTGCCCGCCGAGCATGTGCTGTGGACCCTGCCCAACGCGCACCTTTCGATGCACTTGTCAGGCCGGGCGCAGGACAAGATGTTCATCCGCTCGGTGGACCGATTCTGCGAGAATCTGGAACGGTATCGTGCGGGCGAACCGCTGTCGCCGCTGGTCAATCTGTCGCTTGGCTATTGATCGTCGTTAAGCATCGGCGATTCGCTGGTGATCGAGGCAATCAGGCGTTCATCCTGGGGCAATTGGCCATCGAGCATCAGCATCGCCATGCCGTGGACCAGCGACCAGGCATGTGCGGCATGGAGCCGGGCTTGATCGGCGCTGGCGTCGCTGCCCGCAAGATCAGCCACGGTTTCGCGTAATAAGCGCATCGCTGAACTGGCCTGCCCCCCATCAAAGCCACCGACCGCTGTTGTCGTCATCATCAGCCGGAACAGCGCCGGTTGCGCGAGCGCAAAGCGGACATAGGTTTGCCCGGCGGCATCAAATCCGGCCTGACCACCGCCCGCCGCATCCATCGCCGACTGCTGCGCCGCGCCTAGCCGCTCCGCCCCTTCACGGCAGAGCGCCATCAGCAGCGCCTGTTTATCGGGGAAGTGGCGATAGACCGCCGTGGCGCTGACCCCGACCGCGCGGGCGACTTCGCGCAGGGAAAGCGCGTCGATAGTGCGCTCATCAAGCAGCGCGAGCCCAGCCTCGATCAATGCCGAGCGGAGGTCGCCATGATGATAGCTGGGACGTCGTTGCGCGGACGTATTTTTCATGTTGACACTGTTAGCATTGCTCGTCATGTTAGCAGTGTAAACATTGTCGGCATGATCGGCAAGTCACAGTGAAAGGGCTCTCCCCAATATGGCCAATGCAATTGAAACGCTGATCCGCAAGGCGGTGACGCCGGCGATCCTCAAGGTCGCCGACTATAACCGCGCGCGGATGCCAGCGCCGGACCAGCCGCACCCGTTCCTGACCGGGCCACACACCCCGATGGCTGAGGAACAGACGCTGGAAACATTGGCGGTTACTGGGGCGATTCCCGCTGCGCTGGATGGGCGTTATCTGCGGATCGGCCCCAACCCGATGGCCGCCAACCCCGCAAACCATCATTGGTTTATCGGCGATGGCATGGTCCATGGCGTGCGGCTGTGGGCGGGCCAGGCGCTGTGGTACAAAAACCGTTGGTTGCGCTCGACCGCGGTGTCGGCAGCGCTGGGCGAACCGCCTGCGCCGGGCATCCGCAACCCGATGACCGATACGGCGAACACCAATGTGATGGGCCATGCCGGGAAAATCTGGGGCCTGGTCGAGGCTGGCGGGTTTCCCGTTGAGCTGGGGTCTGACCTGGAGACGATCGCGCATAACCCGTTTGAGGGGACGCTGGAGACCAGCTTTACCGCGCATCCGCATCTGGACCCCGCAACAGGCGAGCTGCATGCAATCTGTTATTCGGGGCCGGACCAATCGACAATCCGCCACGTCGTGGTCACCGCCGATGGCAAGGTGCGCCGCGATGAGCCGGTTCGGGTCAAGCATGGGCCGATGATCCATGATTGCATGATCACCGAAAATTACGTCATCATCCTCGACCTGCCGGTTACCTTTTCGATGAAGCTGCTGCTGGCCGGGCAGAGTTTTCCCTATGCGTGGAACCCGGACCATGAAGCGCGGGTCGGCCTGTTACCGCGGGACGGCACCGACGCCGATGTCATCTGGTGCCCGGTTGATCCGTGCGCGGTGTTCCACATCGCCAATGCCTATGAGACGGCGGACGGCAAGGTCATCATGGATGTCTGTGCGCATGACAGCATGTTTGCCACCAGTCGCTTCGGACCCGATTCCAAGACCTGTTCGTTCGAGCGGTGGACAGTTGATGAGGTGGCGCGGACCGTGGCACGAACGGTGATCGACAGCGAAACGCAAGAATTCCCGCGCCCCGACGAACGTTTTCTCGGCCAGCCCTATCGCTATGCCTTCACCATGGCGTTGCCGAAGGACCATCTGTTCCAGCACGGCGCGGATACCCGGCTGTTCCGCCATGACCTAGTGGACGGCACGCGGCAGACGCATGATTTTGGGCCGCAGCGCCATCCCGGCGAGTTTGTGTTCGTGCCGCGGAGCGATGATGCGCCCGAGGGCGACGGTTGGTTGATGGGATTTGTCATCAATATGGGCGATGAGACCACCGATCTGGTGATCCTCGACGCGATGGATTTTGATGGGCCGCCAGTGGCCAGCATCCATATTCCGCACCGCGTGCCGCCCGGCTTTCATGGGAATTGGGTGGCGGCGTAAGTGGGGAAGTTATTGCTACCCGTTCCCGCTCGCAGGCGAGCGCGGGGGATTTCGTCTACCCTTTCCCGCTCGCAGGCGAGCGCGGGTTAGCGCGCCATAAGCGCGGCGTTGCCGCCGGCGGCGGTGATGTCGGTGCTGATGGTTTTTTCATCGGCGAGGCGGGGGAGATAGTGCGGGCCGCCAGCCTTAGGGCCGGTGCCGGAGAGGCCGCGACCACCGAACGGTTGAACCCCGACCACCGCGCCGATCTGGTTGCGGTTGACATAGATATTGCCGACCCGGGCGCGGGCGGCGATGTGCGCCGCGACCGCGTCAATCCGGCTGTGGACGCCAAGTGTCAGGCCGTAACCGGAGGTGTTGATGGCGTCGATGACCGCGTCCAGTCCATCGCCGGGATAGGTGACGACGTGGAGGACGGGGCCGAAAATCTCGCGCGTCAAATCGGTGATCGCTTCGAGCCGGACCAGCGCCAGTGGGACGAAATGCCCGGCGAGGCCAGCGGGGACGGCGACCTCAGCAACCACGCGTCCGGCGGTGCGATGTTCGTCGATGCAGGCGGTGATGCCGCGCGCGGCTTCGGCGTCGATGATCGGGCCGATGTCGGTGGCGGGATCAGCCGGGTCGCCTAGCGCCAATTCAGCCATTGCCCCGGCGATCATCGCGATCATCGCGTTGGCGACATCGTCCTGAACGATCAGCAAGCGGAGCGCAGAACAGCGTTGCCCGGCGCTCTGGAAGGCGGAGGCGACCGCATCGCGCGCCACTTGCTCTGGCAGCGCGGTCGAGTCGACGATCATTGCGTTGATCCCGCCGGTTTCGGCGATCAGCGGGGCGATGGCGCCGTCGCGATTGGCCAGCGTGCGGTTAATCAGCCGGGCAACCGCAGTCGAGCCAGTGAAGACGACGCCGTCAATCTCGGGATGGCCGACCAACGCCGCGCCGATAGTT
>JANOPV010000159.1:0-3299 GCA_031422035.1 Sphingomonas sp.
CAACCTCGGTGCCACCAACCTCGACCGCCGCGTGCTCCTGATGAGCCAGGACATGGCCACCTTCGGACCCGCCGGCGCCGACACCAGCGATACCGACCGCCTGCGCCGCAACGATACCCGCCCAGTGGAGATGTTCGCGGCTTAACCGACGCAGCGGGTTTGCTGCTGACTGTCGAGGCAACATCAGCTACTGTCGCCATATGATCATATCGGACATGATGGCGATTGAGGTTGCGGGGATTGAAATGTCACTTGCAGCCGAATCGAGCCAGATAGAAATTATGTGCCAAGCAGACGGCAGCAAAGCCTTTTCGCCTGCGCTGACCTCGCAACAAATCTGCGACCTATTTAGGCACGTATTCGTCCGCACATCCGGAACAATCCGTGTCGAACTCAATTTTTCCCTCAGGGGCATCGCTAGCGCCCGAGCATCGCGATTGCGCAACGGACAGTGGACAAGCTTCCCGCTTTTTGAAATGGCGGTAATGGACAGGCGGTTTAACGCGGCCGATGTCGGACGGTTGGCAGGCGATGTAATGCGCGGCATAGCCGCTGCGCCAGCGACAGAGGATAATTGACATGACAAGTTTCGGATGCCCCTGTTGCGCAAACGCTCTGTGCCAAAAGGAAGACGCATGGTGGCGGGACGGCGGCACCGCTTCGGTCACGCGCCTTGCCCCTGCCGACACTCCCGGCACTGACGTCGTCCGGGTCACGCCCAAAGGCGTTGAGGGCACTCTTGACCCCGTTGGCTTTGGGCCAGAACCGCAGGCCGCCGACACTGTCCCGGGCAGCATCGCGTCCACCGTGACCATCACGGTGGGCAGCCACGTCGTGGTGGATATCGACCCGCTCGGCGATCACGATTGGTATCGGGTCGACTTGGTGGCTGGCCAGACCTACACCTTTCACACGTCCGGGATTAACGGGTCCAACACTGACGCGTTCCTGAACCTGCGGTCATCGACCGGAGCGCTGATCGCTTCGGACGACGATTCGGGCGACAGCGTCAATTCACTCATCAGCTACACGGCGACATCGACCGGCGTCTTTTTCATCGACGCTGGCACGTTTAATAATGGATCGACGGGCCTTTTCCGCCTTTCCGTTTCGACCCTCCCGACAGACCCCGCCGATGTCCTCGGCTCACCGGCAACGACCGCTGCACTCGCCATTGGTGGCGGGGTGAACGGCACGCTGGACGCGTCGGGTGACCGCGACTGGTACCGGGTCGATCTGGTGGCGGGCGAGACCTATCTGTTCCGCACCGGCAGCACGACCGCTGTTACCGCTGGAACCGCCATCGACACGACCTTGACGCTGCGCAACGCCGCTGGCGTGCAGCTGCTGACCAATGACGACGCGGGTGAATATAGCTATTCTGGCATCCGGTTCACGGCGACGACCACTGGCACTTACTATCTCGATGTCGGTGGTTTCGGCGCGGCGACCGGCCAGTATAATCTAACCGCGTTCACCACCAATCCACTGACGGTTTACACCAACGATCAGATCGCCAACCAGCTGACCAATGGCTATTGGGGCGGCGGCAGCCATCGGTTCAATGTTACCGCTGGTGGAACCATTACGTACAATATCGCCGCCATTTCTGCGGCTGGCCAGGCACTGGCGCGTGAAGCCTACGCGTTGTGGAGCGATGTCACCGGGATTACCTTCGCTGAAGTGGCCACTGGCGGGCAGATCACCCATGCCGACACTCAGACCGGTGCCTTTGCCAACGCGACCTTCTCAGGCGGCATCACCAGCAGCGCGACCGTTAACGTCGGCACCGGCTGGATCACGACCTATGGCACTAGCCTCAACAGCTATTCATTCCAGACCTATGTCCATGAAATCGGCCACACGCTCGGGCTGGGCCATGGCGGCAACTATAATGGCAGCGCCAGTTATTCGGTCGATGCGCTGTACGCTAATGACTCATGGGCGACGACGATCATGTCCTATTTCGACCAGCAGGAAAACAGCTACTTCAGCGCGCAGGGCTTCACCCGGCAGTTTGCCGTTGGCCCCATGATTGCTGACGGCATCGCGACCACCGTGCTTTACGGCGTCGCCACGACGACGCGCACTGGCGACACGACATACGGTTTCAACAACACTTCGGGCCGAGCGATCTATGATGCGACGGCCAATCCGGGGGTGGGTTACACGATTTATGACAATGGCGGCATCGACACGCTCGATTATTCCGGCTTTACGCAAAACCAGCGCATTTTTCTGGAGCAGGAGACTTTTTCCGATATTGGCTCCCGGGTTGGCAACGTCTCCATTGCTCGCGGTACCAACATTGAAAATGCAATTGGCGGCAGCGGCAATGATACGATCACCGGCAATGCGCTGGCCAATACGCTCAATCTGAGTTTCGGCGGCAACGACATCGTCAATGCTGGCGCCGGCGACGATGTCATCATTTTTGGCACGACGCTGAACCAGAGCGACACAGTCGATGGCGGCGCTGGCAATGATCAGCTCGGCATCAGCGGCATTTATGGTGGCGTCGGGCTGGTGCTCAACGCAACCACGTTGACCAATGTCGAAGTGCTGGCGCTGCTGCCGGGGGTGGGCAACACTTACAACATCACCAGTAACGACGCGACAGTCGCGGCGGGCGTGGAGATGACCATTTTCGCCGGGAACCTCGGCGCGGGCCAGAACTTCACCTTCAATGGCAGTGCAGAGACCAATGGCTTTTTCCGCACCTTTGGCGGGCTGGGCACTGACACGATCACCGGCGGCGCGCTCAGCGACGGCTTCTACTTCGGCCCGGGCAAGTGGCAGGCGGGCGATAGCGTCGTCGGCGGTGGCGGAAGCAACGATCAGCTCGCGCTTGATGGCGATTATAGCATCAACATTGGCGCCAGCGCCGATGTCGAGGTGCTGGTGCTGCTCGCGGGGCCATCCGGCACGCCGAACACATTCAACATCACCCTGACCGATGTTTGGACCGCGAGCGGCGCAAGCAAAACCATCTTTGGTCGCAATGTCACCACTGCGCTGACCATCAATGGTGCGGCGGAGGCCAGCGGCAACCTCACCATCTTTGGCGGGCGGGGCAGCGATACGCTGACCAGCGGTGGTGGCAACGACATTATTTATGGTCTCGAAGGCAACGATACGATCACTGGTGGCGCTGGCAGCGGCGACATCGCTGTCTATCAAGGCCAGCGCGCATCCTACAGCGTCGTTACCAATAATGGCAGCGTGCAGATCGTCGATAATGATGCAGTGACCGACGGCAATGACGGCACTGATACCGTGATCGGCATCGAGTTCGCGCG
>JANOPV010000160.1:0-5075 GCA_031422035.1 Sphingomonas sp.
CAAGCGCGGGACCAAGGCGTGTGCCTGTGCCCAGTTCCAATATCGGCGGTAGGCGGGATCGGCGAGCAGCTGTTTTTCCTCAGTCTTGGCGCGCCAGTAGTAAACGCCTGAAACCATGGCGAGGAGCATAGTGTTGCGCACCGAATCGGTCAGGGTGAGCGACAACATCGGCAATGTCGCCAGCCACCAGAATAGGTTTTTCGAGACGTAGGCGGGGTGACGGGTCCACGCATAGGGGCCGTGGGTGATGATGCCGCGATGGGTGAGGTTGGAAAAACGCAGGCCGAATGCGAGCGTCGCCCACGCGTATATCGCGGTGAGCGCGATCAGTAGTCCCGCCCATGCCCAGCCGAGCAGCGGTGCACCGGCAAACCAGCCTGCCCAGCCCGACGCGCCCGCTTCATAATGCAACGGCCCGCCCGGGTTCATCAGCACGAACGGTGGATAGCACATGAGCGCCGCAACCCAGGCCATGCCATAGGGGTTGGCTTCGCGGATGTGCGCGTCGAGAGGGCGCATGGTCAGGGTGTAGCCGACGGTCGCGAGATGGACGTCGACGATGTAACAAAAGGCGATGAAGAAGGCGGCAAATTCAGCGGGGTTGGAAAAGATGATGTCAACCGGCCGCAACAGGATGTTGACGAAAATGCCGGGGACAATCGATACCATGAAGGCGGTGAAAAATCCCTTCACCGCCCAGGTCCGCAAGTGCGCAAAAATCGTGTCGCGCTGATCGGCGCCGCTATCTTGCCCGAGCACCCATTGGCCAAAGGCCCAACAGCCATCGCGCGGATCAATCAACCGGCGGTCCAGCCAGACGATGTACGGCACCGACGCCAGGACGAGCGGCACGACGACCCAGCCGAAAATCTGCATCGCGGTCAGATAGGGTTCGGCCCAATAATAGCGCAGGACCGCATAGGCAAAGCCGATGATTGCCCAGGTTGCCCATAGCCCGGCGAGCTTAACCCGGCTGATTGCCATGCGCTCTGCGACATCAGGGGCGGTGTCGCAGCGCAGGATGAAGATATAAGGAATCGCCGCGAGCATTATGAGGCCGCTCCATAGCGCCGCTTGTGTCATCACCGTCCATGGCAGGTAATAGTCGGCCGCGACGATGGCCGCCGCCGTTCCCAACCATGTGGCCAGCAACGCCCAGCCAAATCGGCTTTGCGCGCGGCTCCAGTCAATACCGGTGGTCGGGTTCAAGTGGACCTTATCTACCAGCACCGACCACAGAACCATTGGCAAGGCGCAAGCGATTACAGATGCATAAGCAGAGTTTATGCCGTTCATTCCGAAGTAACGGGCAATCAGGAACCAGCCGATTAGCCCTGCCAGACCAGCGAGCCCAACGCCGTGCGATACGGCCGATTGCGGTCGTGCACGCGCAGCAGTGTCTGACGCGGCAAGGGTGTTGGTGGCGACTAGGGGCAAAGCATTGGTTCCATGGATCATGGTTCACCGCTAGCAGCAAAGCGTCAATAGCGAGTGAACACCAAGCGCGCAGGGGCGATGTTCAGCACCCGATAACCTTCCGCTGCTGCGTTGGCGATTCGCAATCGATTTCCATCCAAATGAAGCGCTGGTTTTCCAGCCTGTTCATCGTGGCGCAACATCTCACCGTATTCGGCTTTCGACTCATCACGAGTCCTGCTCTTGCGATTCGACTCTCGCTGCGCGGCCAGCAATGAGACTACATAGACAAAAACCCGTTGGGGGGTCGCAAACCCGTGAGTGAAGACAGCCGTTGGGCGGTTTTAAACCGCCGAGCGAAAGCCCTTTTTCGTGACCACGAAATCTTTGTCCGCACTGGCGGTGAAGTAAGATTTTTGCGCGTCTCTGCCAAAGCGCAGCGGCGGACGGCCTACATGATCGGTGGCGCCTTGGGCCTGTGGGCTGCGGTCACCGTGGGCATGGTCGGCTATCAGGGCTATTCGAGCTGGCAAAACCGCGACATGATTGCTCGGCAGCAAGCTGTGGTTGCCGCCGAGGCCCGCGTCGCCGCTAATCGTAGCAGCGTTGCCCGCACCGCTGGTGAGCTGGGCGCGCGGCAAGACGCACTAGAGGCGATGTTTGGCCAGATTGGCGGCGATCTGCCGAGCGCGACCTCGCCAGCTGAAACCGCAGCAGGAGCTCAACCCGACGAGGCTGGACGCGATACCGTGTCGCAACTTGGCGACATCCGCCAACGCCAGACCCGGCTGATTACCGCTATGACCGATGCATTTTCCGCCCGCGCCGCCCGTGCGGAGGAAGCATTGCGCAAGGTTGGTATCAACCCCGGTGCGGCATCGCGCGGCGCACAGGGTGGCCCGCTCAACCCCATTGCCGCACTGTCTGGTCCACAAACCGGGTCGATGCGCACGCTGGTCGCGGGGTTCACGCGGATGCAGCAACTGGAGCAGCTCGTGCTCTCTCTGCCCTCGTTCACGCCGGCGCAGGTTGAGCGGATGTCGTCTGGCTTTGGCTATCGCCGCGACCCGATCACCGGTGGCGGCGCGATGCACGCCGGGCTTGATTTCACCGGCGACCATGGCAGCCCGATCCTCGCCGCAGCACCAGGCCGGATCAGCCATTCCGGGCGGCAGTCGGGCTATGGCAACACGATCGAAATCGACCATGGTCACGGCATCATGACGCGTTATGCCCATCTGTCCGGCCTTGACGCCCGGGTGGGCCAGACGGTGACGGCCGGACAGCAAGTGGGGCGAATGGGCTCCACCGGCCGGTCGACCGGTACCCATCTCCATTTTGAAGTGCGGGTCGGCGGCACGCCAGTTAACCCGCGCCGCTTCCTTGAAGGAAATGCCGATGTTCTCGAGATCCAAGCCGACGCCGGCGGACGCAGCCGCCACCGGATCGGCGCCCGCTAGGATGGCGACCGGCGCGCGGCATACCACTTTTTCCATCATCGGGGCGGACGTGGTCATCACTGGCAATGTCTCCGCAACAGTTGATCTGCACGTTGATGGGCGGGTGGAAGGCGACATCGCCTGCGCCAATCTGGTCCAAGGCGCCGAAAGCCTGATTAAGGGCGCAATTGTCGCCGAGAGCGCACGGCTGGCCGGGACCGTCGATGGATCAATAACCGCACGTGACCTAACCATCCAAGCCTCTGCCAAGATCAATGGCGACGTTGCCTATGAAAACCTGACCATCGAACAGGGCAGCCAAGTCGAGGGGCGCTTTGCCCATCGCCGCGGTGCTGGCACGACCCCAGTGCGAGCGATTACAGGCGGTCAGGTGACGGCTCAGCCGGAATTACTGACTGCGGCGGAGTAGGGCAGCCTAACCCCTAATTCACCGCAGCACGCCGTCGATAGCTGAGGGCTTCGGCGATGTGAATGCGCCCTACCGACTCTGCGCCCGCAAGGTCTGCAATGGTACGCGCGACCCTGCGGATACGTGTATAGCCCCGCGCCGATAGCCTGAGTGCGGATGCGGCCTGAGCGAGGAGCGCCTGTCCGGCTTCATCCGGGGTGCTGTGAGCGTCGAGTTCCGCCCCATCAGCCTCTGCATTAGTGCGGGCCCTGCCGCCAGCGTAGCGCGCAGTCTGGCGGGCGCGGGCGTCGGCAACTCTAGCGGCAACTGTGGCGCTGTTCTCCGCTGAGGCCGGGCTAACCAGATCGGCGGCGCTGACCGCTTCGACCTCTACACTGAGATCAATGCGGTCGAGCAATGGGCCGGAAATGCGTGTCTGATAATCGACGGCACAGCGCGGGGCGCGGGAACAGGCGCGGGCGGCATCACCCAGATGCCCGCAGCGACAGGGATTCATTGCCGCGACCAGTTGGACTCTGGCCGGGAAGGTCACGTGGGCGTTGGCGCGGGCGACGCTGACCGTGCCGCTTTCCAATGGCTGGCGCAGCGAATCGAGGACGCCGCGCTGAAATTCTGGCAGTTCGTCGAGAAAGAGCACGCCGAGATGGGCGAGGCTGACTTCTCCGGGGCGCACTTTCAATCCGCCGCCGACCAGCGCGGGCATGGAGGCGCTGTGGTGCGGGCTGCGGAATGGGCGAGTGCGGACCAAGCGCCCGCCCTCAAGCGTGCCGGCAACACTGGCGACCATCGAGACTTCGAGCGCCTCCGCCGGGGTGAGGTCTGGCAATATGCCGGGCAGACAGGCGGCGAGCAGCGATTTGCCGGCGCCCGGCGGTCCAACCATGAGCAGGTTGTGGCCACCGGCTGCCGCGATTTCGAGGGCGCGCCGGGCAACCTCCTGCCCCTTTACCTGCGCCAGATCGACGGTGCGCACCGGCGGATCGGCGAGCGCAGGCACTGGCGGGGCGAGGTGGCCGGTGCGGTTGATATGATTGAGCAATGCCGTGAGATCTGGCGCGGCAACGACGGCGACATCCCCTGCCCACGCCGCCTCTGGCCCCTGCACGCCGGGGCAAATCAGGCCGAGATTGCGGCTGCTGGCGTGGAGCGCGGCGAGCAGGACGCCGGGCGTCGCGGCAATCCGCCCATCAAGGCTGAGTTCGCCGACGACAAGATGTTCGGCGAGCGTTTCGCGATCGACCACGCCCATTGCGCCGAGGAGCGCCATCGCGATGGGCAGATCGAAATGCGAGCCCTCCTTAGGCAAATCGGCCGGCGACAGATTGACGGTGATCCGCTTGGGCGGGAGCGACAGGCCAATGGCGGTGAGCGCAGCGCGCACCCGCTCGCGGCTTTCCGCCACCGCTTTGTCCGGCAAGCCGACGATGACAAAGGCGACGACGCCCGGCGCAACCTGGCACTGCACCTCTACTGGCACCGCCTCCAGCCCCAGATAAGCCACCGTCTGCACTGTCGCGACCACGCCTGTCCCCCCTTTGTTCCACGCCCTGTATAGCGGCGCTGTTGGCAGAGTCGAGCGACGATAGCCCGCGCATTTCCGTGCAACTTCACAGTGAAACGCGATTCCGCTTGTAACATACCAACCGGTTGGTATTGTTGAGTGATGAACGCGAGTCGCTCCCCTGTTCCGGCCCGTCCCTCCGCGCGGGCAAAGCTAATCGACGCCGCCCATATCGTGGTGCGGCGCAAGGGCTATGCGGCAACCTCAGTGGACGAAATCTGCGCCGCGG
>JANOPV010000161.1:0-7677 GCA_031422035.1 Sphingomonas sp.
GAAGGCGACGCCCGGCGTCAGCCCCTGGATTGAAAGCGTGCCCGGCTGGCTGATGCGCACGCCCTGGCGCTTCATCTCGCTGATGATGCCAGGGACCAGCGCCTCCATCACCTCATTATCGCTCAGATGGCGGCGACCAACGGCGTAATAGAGGTCATCCGGCCCGGTCAGTTTCAGCCGGGTGACGGCGGACGCCAGCGCCTTTGCGCCAACGCGAACCGGC
Organism: Sphingomonas sp.; assembly: GCA_031422035.1. Lineage (GTDB taxonomy): Bacteria > Pseudomonadota > Alphaproteobacteria > Sphingomonadales > Sphingomonadaceae > Sphingopyxis. The sequence continues at coordinate 224 of JANOPV010000161.1, forward strand.
AGACGCTGGACGATGTCTTCATAGAGTTTATTGCCGAGTGTGATCGATTCCGCGCGTTCCTTATGCCGGACATGGCGGCGGATGGCGGCGCGGGCCTTGCCCGAGACGACAAAGCCCATCCAGCTGGGTTCGGGGCGCTGGCTGTCAGAGGTCAAAATCTGCACGGTATCGCCATTTTCCAACGCGGTGCGCAGCGGCATCAGTCGGCCGTTTACTTTTGCCCCGACGGTGCGATCCCCCAGCAGGGTGTGGACGGCATAGGCGAAATCAATCGGCGTCGCGCCCTTTGGCAGCTGGTGCAACGCGCCCTTTGGCGTGAACGCAAAGATGCGATCCTGATACATCGCCATCCGGGTATGTTCGAGCAGCTCGTCCGCGTCCTGTGCGGTTTCGAGAATTTCGAGCAGATCGCGTATCCAGCTGGCCTGGCCATCGGGAAGCGTACCTTGTTTATAGGCCCAGTGCGCGGCGAGGCCGAATTCGCCCTGGCGGTGCATGGTTTCGGAGCGAATTTGCACTTCGATCCGCATATTTTCGCCGTGCATCACCGTGGTGTGCAAGGATTGATAGCCATTGCGTTTGGCGGTGGAGATGAAATCCTTAAACCGGCCCGGCACCATTTTCCATTTGGCATGGAGGATGCCGAGCGCGCGGTAACAATCCTCCCGCGACGGGGTGATGACGCGAAAGGCGATGATGTCAGTGACTTGTTCAAAACTGACATGCCGTTCCTGCATCTTGCGCCAGATGGAGAAGGGGTGCTTTTCGCGCCCGGTAACCTCTGCGGCAATGCCATGTTCGGCGAGCAGGTCGCGGATGTCGGTGCTGATCTTGCGCACTCGGTCTTCGCCACCCTTGGACAATTTGTCGAGGCGGGTGGTGATCGTCTTGTGGGCGTCAGGTTCGAGCTCACGAAAGGCCAGCAGCTGCATCTCACGCATGAATTCATACATGCCGATGCGCTCTGCGAGCGGCGCGTAGATGTCCATGGTGTCGCGCGCGATCCGGCGGCGCTTTTCCTCGCTCGGGATGAAATGGAGGGTGCGCATATTGTGCAGCCGGTCCGCCAGTTTGACCAGCAGCACCCGGATGTCGTCGGACATGGCGAGCAGAAATTTGCGCAGATTTTCGGCGGCGCGCTCCTGATCGGTTTCGGCGGAAATCTCTTTGGCTTCGATCAGCGATAATTTGGTGACGCCATCGACCAGCCGGGCGATGTTCGGCCCGAACTGCTGCTCAATCTCTTCCGCTGTCGCCAGCGTGTCCTCAAGCGTGTCGTGGAGCAGCGCGGTGAAGATTGTGTCGGTATCGAGTTTCAAATCGGTGAGGATGCCCGCAACCTCTACCGGATGGCTGAAATAGGGATCACCGCTGGCACGTTTCTGGCTGCCATGTTTTTGCACGGTAAATACATAAGCACGGTTAAGCAGCGCCTCATCGGCGTCGGGGTCGTAATCGCGGACGCGTTCGACGAGCTGATATTGGCGCAGCATGGATTAAATGTGGCGATATGCCGGGCACATGCAATGGCTAATCGTTCCGCAGAGCCATAACAGTCGCATTTCCAAAAAAATGCCCGCCGGTCCGAGGGGGTGGACCGGCGGGCAGTGCGGGACCGGCAAAGGGTGCCGGCTTAGGTGACTTTTAGAGCAACGTCGGCCTTAACGGACCGCTCAATTGGCGGCGGCGTTGCAACGTTCAAGATCGATTGCGCTGAGCGCCGTGCCCGACACGGTAAAGCTGGTGACGGCACCGGCTTCACGGACGAGGCGGGCGCAGACCATCACTGGACGGCTGGTGGCGCGGGCCGCTGTGCAGGCGGTGCCGGTGCACGACCAGACCACGCCGCTAGCAACAATCTGTGCTTCGGCAACGGGTTGCGCCAATTCGGCGCGGTAGGTGGGGCCGCTGGTGCGGGTCTGCGCGTTGACAGCCGCACCGGTGAACAGCGTTGCTGCAATGAACAACGCCGCGAACAGCGACACGAAATGCTGAAGTGGGGAGAGCCTCAGGGTAGACATGGGAAAGTTCCTTCGTTGGGACGCTCGTTATGGCGTCTTGCTTGCACCTTTGTAGGTTGCGAATCACTACCTAACTGACTAGATTGTAAGTTGCAACTGAAAACGTATAAAAGATTGGGTGGATCGTGATTTTTTTGGCAGAGTGTGTGTGATGGACAGCAAGCTTCGTGAACCCTTAGGGGACATTGCCGATTGTGGGCTGCCAGTGGCACTGGAAGCGATGGGCGAACGCTGGTCGTTCATGATCCTGCGCGCGGCCTTTAATGGCGTGCATCATTTTGAGGAATTCCAGTCGGAACTGGGCATTGCCCGCAACATCCTGTCCAATCGGCTGGCGCGGCTGGTCGAGCATGACATCCTGGTGCGGGAGGTGATGGTCGCGGACCGGCGCAAGGTGCTGTATCGACTGACCGACAAGGGCTCGGAACTGTTGCCAACGATGGTGGCGCTGCGCCAATGGGGAGAGCGCTGGGATCTGGGCTGTTTGTCATCGCCGGTGCTAGTGGACGCCCGCGATCTCCAACCGGTGCGGGCGGTGGCGCTGCTGGCGCATGACGGACGGGTTTTGACGAAGCATGATTTGAGCTGGATGCACGCCGAAGAGGTGGTGCCGATTGGGTCCAAATCTGCCAACATCCCGCCGATAACAACCGCCGAAGCGGCCTGACGGCTGGCGGCACCCAATGACGGCAGTCAGAGCCCCGCAGCCCTTTTTTGATAATAAGTCGCGTGCCTTTTGGACACTCCACCTGATCGGCTGGGGCGCGTGGGTCATGCTGCGCGCGACGACGGGCTTTGCCAATGGCCAGCCGCTGTCGTCGCTGGTGCCGGTGCTGATTTCGGGCATTACCGGCTTTTCGCTGACATTGCTGTTATCGGTGGCGTTTCGCACGCTGATCCGGCGGCAACCGCTGGTGACCTGGTCGTTCAGCCTGCTGGCGGTGATCGTCGCGGCGCTGGTTAACGCCTTTATCGATGCATCGGTGGCTGATCTGCAAAATAGCAGCGATGGCGCGGTGCCGTTCACGACGCAGCTGCTGGTGCCGTTTTTCCTGCTCGCGCCAACGCTGTCGGCCTGGTCCGGCCTCTATTATGCAATCAACTATTTCCTGCGGGTGGAGGAGCAGGCGGACCAGCTGGTGGTGCTGGAATCGCAGGCGACAACGGCGCAGTTGGCGATGCTGCGCTATCAGATTAATCCGCACTTCCTGTTCAACACCCTCAACAGCATCTCGACGCTGGTGCTGCTCAAACAGACCGAGCCGGCCAATGCGTTGCTGTCCCGCCTGTCGGCCTTCTTGCGCTACACGCTGGTCAACGAACCCAGCGCGCAGGTGTCGCTGGAGCAGGAGATAGAGACACTGCGGCTCTATCTGGAGATTGAAAAGATGCGCTTTGAGGAGCGGTTGCGCACCCGGTTCGACATTGATCCGCGCGCCGCGACGACGCAGGTGCCATCGCTGATCCTCCAGCCGTTGGTCGAAAATGCGATCAAATATGCGGTAACGCCCAATGAAGATGGCGCCGACATCATCGTTACCGCGCATCTGGTCGGCCAAAATGTGCGGATCGTCGTATCCGACAGCGGCCCCGGCTTGCATCCGCATCAGTCGACCACCACAGTTTCAACAGGTGTTGGCCTGCCCAACATCCGCGACAGACTGATGCAGGCCTATGGTGTCCAGCATCGGTTTGAACAGCGCGATGCGGTAGGCGGGGGGTACACCGTGACTATCGAAGTGCCGTTCCAGCCGGTTGCGTCCGCACCGGCACCGGCCGACGACACAAAGGTTCCCCAAAGCGTATGACGATCCGCACCATCCTGGTCGACGATGAGAATCTGGCCATCCAAGGCCTGATGCTCCGCCTCGAACAGCATCCCGACGTCGAGATTGTCGACACCGCCCGCAACGGGCGTGAGGCAATTCGCAAGATCAAAACCCATAAGCCCGACCTGGTTTTCCTCGACATCCAGATGCCAGGATTTGACGGCTTTTCGGTGGTCCAGGGACTGATGGATGTCGAACCGCCGCTGTTTGTGTTTTGCACGGCCTTTGCCGACCACGCCATCCGCGCGTTTGAGGCGCAGGCGATGGATTATCTGTTGAAGCCGGTGGAGCCGCAGCGGCTGGCCGACGCACTCGACCGGATCCGCCGCCGTCTGTCCGATAGCAAGGCGGTGGGCGAGGCCGAGCGGCTGAAAGAGGTGCTCGCCGAAGTTGCGCCTGATACGGCAGAACAAATGGCCGCCGAAGACGATGATGCGCCCGCTGCCAACCGTTTTGAAAAGATGATCAACATCAAGGATCGCGGCCAGATTTTCCGCGTCGATGTCGACACGATCGAGCGGATTGAAGCGGCTGGCGATTATATGTGCATCTATACCGCCGATAATTCGCTGATCCTGCGCGAAACGATGAAGGATCTGGAGCGGCGGCTCGACCCCAGGGTGTTCCAGCGGGTGCACCGCTCATGGATCGTCAATCTGGGGCTGGTTCGCGAGGTGAAACCACACACCAATGGCGAATGCTTCCTGGTGCTGGAATCCGGCGCGGATGTGAAAGTCAGCCGCAGCTACCGTGATGTCGTCGCTCGGTTTGTACATTAGGGGGTTAGCGGGCTGTCTGCGCTGAAGAGCGCGCTCGCGGCGCCATTGCCGACATAGCGATAGTGCCAGGGTTCGTAGGCGACGCCTTGGGGGTTGCCCGCTGGAAACGACATTTCAAAGCCGAAGCGGGCGGCGTTGGCGGCGAGCCAGCGGCCGACGCTGGTGGTGGCGAAACAGGGGCGCAAGTCACATTGGCCCTGCACCCTTGACCCAAAATCGATGCTCAGACCGGTGGCATGTTCGCTATAGCCCGGCGGCGCGATCCAGCGCGCTTGCTCGGCGTAACCGCGCTGCGCGACGCGCGGTGCGTCGCAAAACAAAGCGGCTTGCCGGGCAATGGAGCGGTGGCAACTAATGGCGATGATCGCGTTGCCGATGGCTGGGTTTTCGACCGTTGCCGCCCAGATCATCTCAGCCAATGGCGCGCTCATGGCGCTATGCACCTGTTGGCAGCTGCCTCCACCAAGCGTGACCGGCGCGGCAGTGAGCTGGTCAGCGCTGGGTTCATCGAACCGATTATGACCGAACAGCGAGCCGCGCGCTGCAAGCTGGCCGCTACCGGTGCGGCAGAGTGCGGCGGCACGGGCGGCGTCGTCAAACAGCAGCGCAACCTCGGCGGGCTCCCGCTCGTCAGCGCGCGGGCGGTTGGGGAGGGCGGGGATGGGCAGCGGATCGATGAAGGGTGCGCCGCTCGCCGCACGTTGTGGCAGCGCCGTCGGCACGCAACTGTTCAACATAATGCCGATCAGCGCGAGCGGCAGCAGCAGGTGCAGAAGGGTCGAACGACGGCGCATGACCGATGGCTATCAGAGCCGATGCGGCGCGACAATTGCCGTTTGGCAAGTGCTGGCTAAACGCCAGCCAGCGCCCGGGTGACGTCGTGGCGTTTCATCTTTTCCAGAAAAGTCGTGCGGCCCATGCCGACCAGCCGCGCGGCGTCGGCGACCACGCCATGCGCGGCGCCGAGGGCAGCGACGATGTGACGGCGTTCCAGCTCGGTCAGCACCGCTTTGAGGTCGAGGGTGTGGGCGACGATGCTGGTCATGTGGCTCGCAGTGTTGGCAACCCGGTCGGGGCTGGGTGCCACTGGCACCGGCGTGACGCCGATCAGTGATGCGGCTTGCGCAGCGTCAATCGTCGCGCCGGGAAACAGGATTGCGGCGCGTGCTACGAAATTGCGCAGTTCGCGCACATTGCCAGGCCAGCGATGCGCCATCAATGTGGCGAGCGCGGTGTCGGTAAAGCGGGGCGGGGTGATCGCGCCACTCTGCAAATGGGCGAGCAATGCGGGGAGATCACCGACGCGCTCAGATAATCCGGGCACGCTGAGCGGCATCACGGCGAGGCGGTACCACAGGTCTTCGCGGAACCGTCCGCTGGCGACTTCGCGCGGTAGATCGCGGTGGGTGGCACAGATGATCCGGCAGTTTACCGGGATCGAGCTGGTGCCACCGATCCGCTCAATCTGCCGCTCTTCCAAAACCCGCAGCAATTTGACCTGCATCGCCAGCGGCATGTCGCCAATTTCGTCGAGGAACAGGATGCCACCCTGGGCTTGTTCAAACCGGCCGCGTCGCTGGGCAATGGCCCCGGTGAAGCTGCCCTTTTCATGGCCGAACAGCTCGCTTTCGATCAGCTCGGCGGGGATCGCACCGCAATTTACCGCGATGATCGGTCCGGTGCAGCCGCTGGCCAGATGAATGGCGCGGGCGACGACTTCCTTACCCGATCCTGATGGTCCAGTGACGACCACGGCGGCATCGCTGGCGGCGACCAGACGGATCAGCATCCGCAATTCGCACATGGCTGGTGCCTCCCCGATCAGCAAGCGGCGGACGGCGTCGTCTGGCTCCTGATCGTGGCGGTAGGGGACACGAACGGCGCTGCGCGGTTCGCTATGGACGGGGGCTAGGATGTCGTTAACCATGCCGTCACGCTGGCCCCGCGATGGTTGCCGGAACGTAACCTTAGCGCCATATCGGCGCGGTTCTGGAGAGTGTTCGTCATGCGCCTTGCCGTTCTGATCGCGTCGACATTGGCGCTGGGGCTAACCGCTTGCGCAACGCCAGAGGCGCGGGTGCGCACCGGTCTGGTCAATGCCGGGCTATCGCGGCCGGTGTCCGCGTGCATGGCGGAGCGGATGGTCGACCGCTTGTCGCTGTTGCAGCTGCGCCGACTGGGCCGTCTGGGTGATCTGCGCGAAGGGGGCGTTGGCGAGCTGACCATGGAGCAATTCCTGCGCCGCACCCGCGCGCTGGGCGACCCGGAGATCCTGACGGTAACGACGGCGAGCGCGGCGATTTGTGCAGTCCGGGCGCGGTAGCGCCGACGGACCAGAGAATGGCAGTCCGGGCGCGGTAGCGCCGACGGACCAGATAAGGCTCCGGGCGCGGTAGCGCCGACGGACCAGAGAAAGGCCGTCTGGGCGCGGTAGCGCTGACGGACCAGAGAATGGGCCGTCCGGGCGGGGCGCTGGCGGCTTTCCAACGGACGACGTCTGTGCTTAAGCCATTTGATCGACTCTCCATGCATCGGAAACAGGCGGCACCATGAACATTCACGAATATCAGGCCAAGGAATTGCTGGCGAAACATGGCATCGCGGTGCCAACCGGTTTTGCCGCGCTGACCCTCGATGAAGCCGTGGCGGCTGCACGCCAGCTACCGGGGCCACTGTATGTCGTGAAATCGCAAATCCATGCCGGTGGCCGGGGCAAAGGCAAGTTCAAGGAACTGGGCCCGGATGCCAAGGGCGGCGTGCGTCTGGCACGGTCCATCGAAGAGGTGGAGACATCAGCGCGCGAAATGCTCGGCAATACGCTGGTG
>JANOPV010000162.1:0-1618 GCA_031422035.1 Sphingomonas sp.
GGCGTGCTGATTACCGAAGGCGCGCGCGGGGAGGGTGGCTATCTCACCAACTCTGAGGGTGAGCGGTTCATGGAACGCTATGCCCCTAATGCGAAGGACCTCGCCAGCCGCGATGTCGTCTCACGCTGCATGGCGATCGAGATTCGCGAAGGGCGCGGGGTTGGCCCGCATAAGGACCACATCAACCTCCACCTCGATCATATCGATCCCAAGGTGCTGGCCAGCCGGCTGCCCGGCATTACTGAGACGGGTAAGATTTTCGCCGGTGTCGACCTGACACGTCAGGCGCTGCCCGTCAGCCCGACCGTGCATTATAATATGGGCGGCATTCCCTGTAACTATCATGGCGAAGTGGTGACCCTGGGCAAGGATGGCCCGGATACCACCGTCACCGGCCTCTATGCGGTGGGTGAGGCGGCGTGCGTGTCGGTCCATGGGGCAAACCGCCTGGGCTCGAACAGCCTGATCGACCTCGTCGTGTTCGGCCGGGCTGCGGGCAAGCGCATTGCCGAGAATGTAAAGCCCGGCACCGCGCACGCGGCGCTGCCAGCCACCGCCACCGACCTCGCGCTCGCCCGGCTCGACCATTTCCGCTACGCCAGCGGCAGCATCCCGACCGCGAAAATCCGCAACGAGATGCAGCGCGCGATGCAGGAACACGCCGCCGTGTTCCGCGACACCGCGTTGCTTAGCGAAGGGCAGACGAAGCTCACCGCCATCTACCAGAGCCTCGCCGATGTGAAAGTGACCGACCGCAGCCTGGTGTGGAACACCGACCTCATCGAAACGCTGGAGCTCGACAACCTCCTCGCCCAATCGGTGTGCACGATGGAAAGCGCCGCCAACCGCCACGAATCGCGCGGCGCTCACATGCACGAAGACTTCCCCGAGCGCGATGACAAGGTGTGGATGAAACACACCATCAGCTGGTTCGACGGCTGGGGCGGCAAAGGCGGCACAGTGCGCATCGATTACCGGCCCGTGCATGAATATACGCTCAGCGACGACATAGAGTATATCAAGCCAAAGGCGCGGGTGTATTGAGGATGGCACGACAGGGCTGGACCTTGTCGTGTCTCCATCTGCTGCTGGCAGTAACGGCATTGCTGCTCGCGGATCAGGCAAAAGCTGACTCATTTGCGCCGCCGACGACGCAAATCTACACATCTGAAAATGGCCGATTCCGACTTATTGCAGTCCCAACTGACGACGATGCAGCCTTCAGGCATTGGCTCAGGGTTGAAGATGTGAAGCCGTATCCGAGCCTCGACCGCCAGTCATCTATGGCCGAATAACGTTTCAACGTCAGAACTCTGGCGGCCAATGGCTCACACTTTGGTCTCGCAGGCATAACCACTATGACGCACCCGGCGAAACAGTAGTTACTAATGATGGTCGCAACGCTATCAGCTTCGGTAGTTGGGGTCCCTACGGCTATGGCCCTGATGAAGTCCTTATTCATGGTCCCGGTGGTTCTATCATCAACGCACTTAGTTTGACTGAAATATCTTCAAGCCTGTATTTTCAGCTCGGCCCTCGATCAGTGAGTTCCATCCATTGGCTGGTGGAGCATCAGATCGATAGCGAAAACGGATTGCTGCTGCTGCAGATTGCAGAC
>JANOPV010000163.1:0-2057 GCA_031422035.1 Sphingomonas sp.
GCACCGGTCGCTTATCTCGCGTAGGCGGTCTGTTGGGTAGTAAGTGTCAGGTAGATATACAATCGACTCGCTGTGCCATTGGGGCTCGTCGTCAGGTACGATTACGGCTTCGGCTATGGCATTGTCGACATGCGAAGCACCGCTCGTTGCCGGACACCCAAGAAAGCTGACCTGCACCGGAGCTGGGCGAAGGGCCAACACATCACTGCGGCTGTTGCCGAAGTAACCGTTAAGATCGACAAGGATATCAATTGCCTCGGCACGGATCGTGGCAGCCAGTTCGGCATCGCTCAGCGCCCGTACATCAATGATATGGGTAAAGGTGCGGGTGATGCGCTGGCGTAAAGGCGTGCCATCGTCGGCGCTGTTATCGAAAGCGACAATGTCGAACGCATCACGATCATGGTGGTCGAACACCCCGGCCATCACGAGCCCGTTTGGGGAAAGGTTGAGTTCGCCCGAAAGATAGCCAACCCGTATGCGCCGAGCGGGCAAGGTCGCGGTCGGCATGGAAGGGAATTCAGGCGGATCGGGCAGTGACCGAGCGATCTGGCGTTGCCGGTTTCGCCCCGCCAGCAACAGGCTTCGCGGTGAAGTGGCAATCGTGTGCCAATAGAACGGGTGCACCGCATCTTTGCCCGCCTCAAGATCGCGTGTCACAGTCGCGATCAACCGGTCAAGCTCTTCCCAATCACAGCACAGTATCTGCGCCTGCAGCAGGAGTCCGGCCATGCCGGGCCGTTCGGGTGCGATCCGCGCTGCACTACGCCAAGCCTTCAATGCCAGTTCATGCTGATTGAGGCTGGAGAAAATCGCTCCCAACGCGATCCACGCCGGTGCTGAGACAGGATCGATTTGCGTAGCGCGCATTGCACTGGCCAGCGCCTCGGCCTTGCGACCCAGCGCAAGCAAGGCACGCCCGCGCCGGCTGTGCGCGTCGGGCCGTGCGGGGGCAATCGCAATGGCCTGATCGAAAGACGCTACAGCTTCCTCAAAACGCCGCTCTGCGAACAGGATTTGACCATTCCGGATGTATTCTGAAGGCATTGGCAAGGTTCGTCCCTTCGCTGTCGAGCTTATGGATCCTACCGCCTCCCGACAAGCCCGGCATTGGCACCGCTTCCCCAAGAAGCTAATGTGCAACGATGGGGCAAAGAGACAAAGGCAAGACGTGGGGCAGAACGGCATCACAATGACGTTAGGTGAAGCGGCAATCGTCCTCGTACTCGCTTGGCTTGCGTTGACGTTGCTGTTTCAGTTCCGTCCATTCAGCCGCAGGTATCAACTGCTCGATCTGCTCGGCCTCTTGCCCCGCTGGCTGTTCTTTACGCAAGGCGTGGGTACTTACACGCTGGCTGTCGAGGTGCGCGTCCGCGATGCAGGCGGTCGGATCGGCGCATGGGAGCCCGCCCCCCTTTGGCCGGAATGGCGCTGGTGGCACGCGGTTTTTTTGCCCGACCATGCACTCAACGGCGCCTTATGGGATGCTGCCGACCGCCTTGCCCGGCGTGCGCAGCGGGGTGACAGCGGTGCGAGTCTGGCGGGAACCCAAGCTTTCGCGACGCTGCAGAGCCACTTGCAGCGCCAACTGCCCTTGCACGACCTGCAATTCGCCGTTCTGCGAAACGAAAAGGCGACCGATGATATCGAGCGGGTCTTCGTTTCAGAGTTTGTAAGGGTGTGACCGTCGAAATCCTGTCTGCAGGGGAGGTCTCACTGGCCGCAGCCCGCTTGGCGCTAGCCGTGTGGCTTATGCTCGTTAGCGCACATTGGATCGCTAGCGCGGGCGTGTTCGGCCCTAACGGTGCAGTGTCATGGGCGCGGATGCCTGGCAAAGGCGTACTCGGCGCAGTCCGAAGCCGAATGTCGGTCCGAATGCTGCGGCTATGGATGGCGGTGCAACTGGCAATAGCCGTGGCTTTGCTCTTCGCGGGCTCACTGACGCTGGTTATCGCCTGTCTTCTAGCGGCGCTCCTAAGCCACTGCTGCTTCATGGTGCTAACCAGAGGGGAGGGAACTAGCGGAGCGGACAAGATGGGGGTGATCGTGCTGGCCGG
>JANOPV010000164.1:0-6479 GCA_031422035.1 Sphingomonas sp.
GATGATCGTCGCCGATAAGGATGTGACCCTCGTGCTCACCGGGAACGGCGACGTGCTGGAGCCGGAGGGCGGGGTGACGGCGATCGGCTCGGGCGGGAACTATGCGCTCGCGGCGGCCAAGGCGCTGGCGGGGTATGAAGAGGACGCGGAAACGCTCGGGCGCAAAGCGATGCAGATTGCGGCGGACATCTGTGTCTACACTAACAGCAATTTTACCACAGAAATCATAGACTTATGATGGAAATGTTGGATCCCGCAAAAACGCCTAACTACTTCCACAAAGACCTTCATTTATGAACGATGCCCTCACCCCAAAAGCCATCGTCGCCGCCTTGGACGCCCACATAATCGGCCAAAATGAAGCAAAGCGCGCGGTCGCCATCGCCTTGCGCAACCGCTGGCGCCGTCAACAATTATCAGCCGAATTACGCGACGAAGTGACGCCGAAAAACATCCTGATGATCGGCCCAACGGGTTGCGGAAAGACCGAGATCAGCCGCCGCCTGGCAAAGCTCGCCGACGCGCCGTTTGTGAAGGTCGAAGCGACGAAATTCACCGAAGTCGGCTATGTCGGCCGCGACGTCGAACAAATCGGCCGCGACCTGGTCGAAGAAGCGGTACGCCTCGAGAAGGAGCGCCGCCGGGACGCTGTGAAAATCGCTGCACAAGGCTCGGCAATGGACCGCCTACTCGACGCCCTCACCGGCAAGGAGTCGAGCGAAGCCACGCGCGCCAGTTTCCGTCAACGGTTCGAGGAAGGCGCGCTTGATGACGCCGAAATCGAGATCGAAGTGAGCGAGACTCCGCAAATGCCGTTTGAACTCCCCGGGCAACCCGGCGGCGCTGGTATGATCAATCTGGGCGAAATGTTCGGCAAGGCGTTCGGCAATAACGCGCCCAAAAAGCGCCGGAAACTTAGCGTTCGAGAGGCTTGGAAACGCTTGATCGAAGAGGAACAGGATAAGCGTCTCGATCAAGACGATGTCGCCCGCGTGGCGCTCGCTGATGCAGAGGCAAATGGCATCGTCTTTCTCGACGAAATCGACAAGATAGCTGTGAGCGATGGTCGCGGTGGCTCAGTCAGTCGCGAAGGTGTGCAGCGCGACCTGTTGCCGTTGATCGAAGGGACCACCGTTGCCACCAAATATGGGCCGCTGAAAACCGACCATATCCTGTTCATCGCCTCCGGTGCCTTCCACGTCGCTAAACCGAGCGACCTGCTTCCGGAACTCCAAGGGCGGTTGCCGATCCGGGTTGAGCTGAAAGCCCTGACCGAAGCTGATTTCGTTCGCATCCTCACCGAAACGAGAGCAGCATTGCCGCAGCAATATGCCGCGTTGCTGGCGACGGAGGGCGTGACGATCACCATTACTGATGATGCGATTGCGGCGCTGGCAAAAATTGCGGCGGAGGTGAATGCGCGGATCGAAAACATCGGCGCGCGGCGATTGCAGACGGTGATGGAGCGATTGCTTGAAGAGCTGAGCTTTGAGGCGGAGGATCGCGGGGGCGAGTCGGTTATTATCGATGCAGCCTATGTCGATGCGCAGTTGGCGAGCATCGCGCGGGATGATGATCTGAGCAAATATGTGCTGTAAATGAATCGCTTGGTGGAAGTACCCGAACATTTTTAGGGCGCGACAGCTCGTTGCAAACGATTGTGTTGCGCTCCTGAGCGATTGCGGTAAGTTCCCAACGCAAGAGTCCGCTCAAGCGGCCGGAGATGGGAGAGCGAGATGGCGGTGGGCGGAGCCAGCACTGCAAGTGGCGCAGCGAGCGGCGGAGTAAGTGGCGGGACGGCGGCGGGCAGCAAACCACGCCTGTCGCTGTTGCGCATCCTGGAGATGAACCTCGGCTTTTTTGGCCTCCAGTTCAGCTTTGGCTTGCAACAGGGCAATATGGCCCCGATTTACTCCTATCTGGGCGCAGAAGAGGCGGCGCTGCCGATCCTCCAGCTGGCGGGGCCGATGACCGGGCTCATCATCCAGCCGATCATCGGCGCAATGAGCGACCGGACCAATAGCCGCTGGGGCCGCCGCACGCCGTATTTTGTGATCGGTGCGGTGCTGTGCGCGCTGGGCCTGATTTTCATGCCGCTGTCGCAATCGATCCTGATGGCAGCAAGCCTGCTGTGGATCCTCGATGCTGGCAACAACATCACCATGGAGCCCTATCGCGCTTATGTCAGCGACCGGCTGAACGAGGACCAACATAATGTCGGGTTCCTGACGCAAAGCGCGTTCACCGGGCTTGCCCAATGTTGCGCGCTCGGCACCCCTGCCCTGCTGGTCGGCTATTTCGGGATCGACCGCGATGCGATGGGTGGTGCATCGAGTGCGCCAGTACTGGCCGTGGCATATTGGCTGGTCACGCTGCTGCTCGGTGCGCTGTTGATGCATCTGCTTTACCGCCGTTTTACGGGCACAACTGGCAAGATTGCGACGGTTGCTGGCGGCATCGCCTTTGCCCTGGGCGCAACGTGGCTTTACCCTCGGGTTGCCGCGCTGGCGCTGCATAACCAGATCCCCGATACTGTCTATATTGTCTTTGCGATTGGCGCGGTGCTGTCGCTGTCGACGATATTGTGGTCGGTGATCCGGGTGCCCGAGCTGCCGCTATCTGCTGCACAGACGGCAGAAATTGCTGCACAGCCCAAGACGCCGAGCGCGACTTTTGTTGAAATCTGGAACGCCATCCGCGAAATGCCCGGCCCCATGCGCAAGCTGGGGGTGATGATGCTGTTCCAATGGTATGCGATGGCGATTTACTGGACTTATGTGACCTATTCCATCGCTCGGTCAGTCTATAACACCAACCAGGCGGTGAGCGACGGGTTCCGCCAGGCGGTGCTCGACAATGGCACGATGGGCGCGTTTTATAATGCAGTCGCATTCGTCGCGGCGCTGCTGATGATGCCGTTGGTCCGGAAAATGGGCCCGCGTTACGTCCATGCCGGAGCGCTGATTTGTGGGGGGATTGCTATGTTGCTGATCCCACAGGTGACCGCCGCGAACTGGCTGCTGCCCGCTGCTATTGGGGTTGGCATCTGTTGGGGGAGCATCATGGGCACGCCCTATGTGATGCTGGCCAGCTGTATCCCGCCGCGCCGGACCGGGGTGTATATGGGCATTTTCAATATGATGATCGTCATCCCGATGCTGCTCAATGCGGCGACCTTTCCATTTTACTATGAGCCGCTGTTGGGCGGCGATGCTCGTAATGCGTTGATGCTGGCGGGGGCGCTGTTATTTTGTGCTTCGTTCGCGGTGTTACGGGTGAAGGATAGTGAATTGGGCGTGGTCGATATAAACGGGATAGCGTCAACCTGACTGTCATTGTGCGGTCGCACCGCAAGTTTTTGATTGCTATGGCCGGTGATGGGTCCCCGCTTTCCCGGGGATGACAGATCATTATCGGATCGCCTTGCAGCACATGACCGAGTTCCTGACCCTCAACTCCCCTGGATGCACCGCAATCTGGGAACTACCGCCCGGGGAGGCACCGCTGTGGCGATATTGGGGGCCGCGTTTGCCTGATGCGGTGTTGCCCCCCACTGCGCTGCGTGCAACGCGGACTGCGCCAGGTTTCTCGCTGGCTTTCGACCAACCGCTATCGATTTTCCCCGGGGTTGGCATGGGCTGGTTCGGGCAGTCGGCAATACTCGCGCATCGTTCTGGGCGGGATTGGACGTCGGCAATTACTGGCTGCGTGGTCGAGCAGGTGGATGCCAGCCACATCCGTTTTCATCTGACAGATGCCGTCACGATGGTCGATGTGTCGATAGATGCACGGCTGGACCCAGCCACCGACGTTCTGACCCTGCAAACAGGGCTGACCAACCGCGGCGAGGCAGCGCTGGACGTGCAGTGGCTCGCATCAGGGACTGTGCCGTTGCCCGCCAACGCGCACGTCGTGCGATCCTATGGCGGTCGTTACAATGCTGAGTTCGTCGCCATCGACGACCGGCTCACCCGCAGCGCGTGGCGACGGGAAAATAGGCGCGGACTAACCTCGCACGATAGCTTTCCTGGCGCAGTTGTGAGTTGCGCTGATGGTTCGGCTTATGGTGCACAGCTCGCCTGGTCGGGGAATCATGTGCAGCAGATTGAAGCGGGCGATGATGGGCGGCGGACGTGGCAGATGGGCGAATGGCTGGCCCCAGGCGAGGTGCGCCTGATGCCCGGCGCGACGCTGACCTCGCCAGAACTGCTGGCGACATGTTCAGCAGATGGCGTTGACGGGGTGGCGCATAATTTCCACCGGGCAGTGCGCGGGCGGATGACGTGGCCGGGCGGCGCGATGGCGCCGCGACCAGTGCATCTCAACACTTGGGAGGGGTTTTACTTTCGGCATGACGAAGCAGCATTGATCGAGCTGGCAGAGACGGCAGCAGCGATCGGCGTTGAGCGGTTCGTCCTTGATGATGGCTGGTTCCACGGCCGGCACAATGACACCAGTTCGCTCGGCGATTGGTGGGTTGATGCCGGAAAATATCCGCATGGGCTGAAGCCACTCGCCGACCATGTGACGGGCCTCGGCATGGAATTTGGCCTGTGGATCGAGCCGGAAATGGTAAGCCCGGACAGCGACCTGTTTCGTGCGCACCCCGACTGGGTTCTCAGCGTTCCCGCGCGACCGCTATTGACGGCGCGCAACCAGCTGGTGCTCGATCTGACCCGGCCCGAGGTTGGTGATTATCTGTTTGAACACATCGCTGCACTGCTCTCAGCGTTGCCGATCAGCTATCTGAAATGGGACCATAATCGCGACCTCAGCCATGCCGGGGCGACGGCGCTTTATCGGCAACAGGTGCTGGCAGCCTACGCGTTGTTCGCCCGGTTTCGCAGCGCGTTTCCGGATGTTGAGATTGAAGCCTGCGCCGGTGGTGGCGGGCGGATCGACGCCGGGATTGTTCAGCATACGCACCGCTTTTGGGCCAGCGATTGCATTGATGCGGTGGCGCGGGTCGGCATTCAGCACGGATTTTTGCAGTTCATGCCGCCAGAGCTGATGGGTAGCCATGTCGGCACATCGCCCGCGCATAGCACGGGCCGGGCGCAAGCGATGGCGTTTCGCTGCGCGGTTGCCCTGCCCGGTGCCTTTGGGGTGGAGCTGGACGTTCGCCGCCTGTCGGACGCGGACCGGGCCGACCTGTGCAAAGGCATTAACCGCTATAAACGGCTGCGCAATATACTGCATGGCGGGCAGGTGTGGCGCGGCGATGTAAGCGATGGCCTGACGTGGCAGGCGCAAGGGACGGCGGCGGACTTCGTGCTGATGCTTATCCGCACCGGGCCGACGACGCTGCCCCACGCCCCACTGGTGCCACTGTCGATGCTGGATCCGGCGCGGCGCTATCGCGTGGAACCTGATGGCGATCCTGACAGCGCAACCGATATTGACGGTGCCTGGCTCGGCGCTGTCGGTTTGCCCGCCCCGCCGATGCGCGCGGAACAGGTCGCCGTCTATCGGGTAACTGCGTTATGACTTTTGACCCTGCTGAACACCCGCATCGCCGCTACAACGCGCTGCGCGATGAGTGGATGTTGGTGTCGCCGCACCGCGCGCTGCGGCCATGGCAGGGGCAGGAAGACGCACCTGATCTGGCCCGCCCGGCGGCGCATGACCCGACATGCTATCTGTGCCCAGGTAATGTGCGAATTACTGGCGAAGCGAATCCTGACTATGCGGGACCGTTTGTGTTCGCCAATGACTTTGCCGCGTTGCTGCCCGACAGCCCGGCGCCAGAGGGCAGCGATCCGTTGTTTCAGGCGGCGCAGGCGCGCGGGATGAGCCGGGTGATCTGCTTCTCGCCCGATCATAGCCGATCACTGCCCGAGTTGGACGAGGGGGCAATCCGGGCGGTAGTCGATTGCTGGTGCGCTGAGTCGGCTGATCTGGGGCGGACCCATGCCAATGTGCAGATATTCGAGAATAAGGGGCAGTTGATGGGCTGTTCCAACCCGCATCCGCACGGGCAAGTGTGGGCGACCGACTATGTCCCGCACGACGTGGCGCTGGAGGATCGGACGCAAGCGGCTTGGCTGGCCGAGCATGGAGCTCCGATGTTGCTGACGCTGGCAGCGCGTGAGACGGGCGGTCCGCGTGAGGTTGTTGCCACCGACCATTGGCTGGCGATTGTGCCGTGGTGGGCGGCGTGGCCGTTTGAGACGCTGCTGCTGCCGCGCTTTGCGGTGCAGCGCTTGCCCGAGCTCACCGGCGAACAGCGGGCCGATCTGGCGCGGATCATCAAGGCGCTGACCATCCGCTACGATAATCTGTTCCAGTGCAGTTTTCCTTACTCGATGGGTTGGCACGGCGCGCCCTTTGGCACTGACGCCGCCGATCATTGGCAATTGCACGCGCATTTCTTTCCGCCGCTGCTGCGATCAGCGTCCGTGCGGAAATTCATGGTTGGCTATGAACTGATGGCCGAAGCGCAGCGGGATTTGACGCCGGAGCAAGCCGCGGTGCGACTC
>JANOPV010000165.1:0-5482 GCA_031422035.1 Sphingomonas sp.
CAGTTTCATCACCATGTCGGGACGTACCGTCGAGCTGGGCATCTGGGTCCGAGCCCCCGATCTAGCCAAAACCGACCACGCCCTCGCCGCACTCAAGCTGAGCATGGCGTGGGACGAAACCGTCTATGGCCGCGAATATGACCTGCCGGTGTTCAACATCGTTGCGGTCGCCGATTTCAACATGGGGGCGATGGAGAATAAGGGGCTGAACATCTTCAACACCCGCTACATCCTCGCCGACCCGGACACCGCCACCGATCTCGATTTCGATGGCGTCGAAGCGGTGGTCGCGCATGAATATTTTCACAATTGGTCGGGCAACCGGGTCACCTGTCGCGACTGGTTCCAGTTGTCGTTGAAGGAAGGCTTCACCGTCTATCGCGACCAATGCTTCTCCGCCGACATGGGCAGTCCGGCGGTCAAGCGGATCGAGGATGTGCGGTTGCTCCGCGCGGCACAATTCCCCGAGGATGGCGGGCCATTGGCGCACCCCATCCGCCCCGACAGCTTTCAGGAAATCAGCAATTTCTATACCGCGACCGTCTATAATAAGGGCGCCGAAGTTATCCGGATGATGTCCACCATGGTCGGCGCTGAACGGTTCCGCACCGGCACCGACCTGTATTTCGACCGCCATGATGGCGAAGCCGCGACATGCGAGAATTTTGTGGTCGCGATCGAAGACGGCACGGGCATTGATCTCAAGACTTTCCGAACCTGGTATAGTCAGGCGGGAACGCCGCGCGTCGTCGCACGGGTCAGCCATGATCCGGTGAGCGGCGCCGCGAGCCTGCACCTGAGCCAATCGACCCCGCCAACCCCGGGACAGCCCGATAAGGCTCCGCAGCTGATCCCGCTCAAAGTCGCGGCGCATGATCCGATGGCGAACGCCGCCGCCGGGCCGGAGCAGCTGATCCTGCTGGATGCGGCGGAGGCCGAGGTGCCGCTGGGCATTTTTGCCGCGCGGCCGATGCTGTCGTTCAACCGCGGCTTTTCCGCGCCGATCATCACCGATGTCGCGCGTGAACCGGGGGAACTGGCCTGGCTGGCGGCGCGCGATGACGACCCGTTTGTCCGCTACGAGGCGCTGCAACAGCTGATGATCGATACATTGGTAGCGCGCATTGCCGGCGGCGAGGCCGACTGGACGCCGGTGATCGAGGCTATTGCGGCGATGTTGACCGAGGCCGAGCGCGACCCGGCCTTTGTCGGGGAGGCCTGTGTCCTGCCATCCGAAGCGTTTCTGGGCGACCAGATGCTGGTGGTCGATCCCGACGCAATTCGGCGCGAACGGCGCGCGTTACAACAGGCCATCGGCGTCGCGCTCGACGGCGAGCTCAGGCGGCTGCACGGGGCGGGAGCAACCGATGCCGCCGACCTCTCGCCGCTGGCCAAGGGCTGGCGCAAACTGCGCAATGCGGCGCTGGGCTATATCATGGCGAGCGGCGCGGCGGATGCCCCGGCGCTGGCGCTGGCGCAGTTCGAGGCGGCCAAGGGGATGACCGACCGGCAATCGGCGCTCGCGTGGCTGAGCCATAGCAATGCGCCCGAGCGCGACGTAGCGCTGGCGGCGTTTCACGCGCGTTTCCGCCATGATCCGCTGGTGCTCGATAAATGGTTTTCGGTGCAGGCCTTTTCAGTGCGCGCCGATACGCTGGATGTCGTCGCCGCGCTGGCTAACCATGCCGATTTCACGCTGGCCAATCCCAACCGCGTGCGCAGCCTCTATGGCGCGTTCACCGGCAATCAGGGCAGTTTTCACAGCGCTGACGGGCGTGGCTATCGGCTGATCGCCGACCTGATTATCACGCTTGATCCGAAAAACCCGCAGACGGCAGCGCGGATGATCCCGCCGCTGGGCCGCTGGAAACGCTTTGACCTGGAGCGAGCAGGGCAGATGCGCAGCGCGCTGGAATCGATCCTCGCGGCGCCCGGCCTGTCCCGTGACAGCAGCGAGCAAGCGGCGAAGAGTTTGGCGTAGATGCAAAAACGGGGACACCCAAGCGGATGTCCCCGTGTGACGAAAGCCGGAGACACCCTATCGGGTGTCCCCTGTTTCCACCTTATTTCGCAGGTTCAGCTGGTGCTGCCGGCGCGACCGGGGCAACGGCGCGGACCAGCGCGGTGGCGCGGTCCATGGTGCCGGTGATCGGTGCTGCATTGCTGGCCAGTTTGAACACGACGCCGGTGCCGACGGCATAGATTGCGCCGCCCGCTGCATCATCAAGCAGCACACGGCTGCCATCACGATACCAGCTGAACGAGCCAGTGGCGGTCGTTGGCTGGCCGCCAGCGGCGGTCGAGGTCCAGCTGTACGTATCGCCGCGGTTGAGCGTCAGGCTGACGGCGGCACCGTCGGCTGCGGTGCCGGCATAGGTGCCGGTCCAGTCGATGGCATTTTCGGCGTCGGTCACCACGGTCATCGCCGGTTCGGGCATCGCCACGCCGCCGGAGCCGTCCGCTGCGACGTCGGTGTTGGTGGTCGTGTCAGCGGTGTCGGCACCGCTGTTGCAGGCCGCGAGCAGCGCCAGTGGCGCCAGTGCAAAAATCATACGCATAATCTGTTCTCCCTATGGGCGAGCAGGGGGTCTCGCCCTGTCCACTTGGTGACCCCTACGGGAATCGAACCCGTGTTTTCGCCGTGAGAGGGCGACGTCCTGGACCGCTAGACGAAGGGGCCGGTCCGCTGGCGGGCATGGCCCACGGCGGCGCGGTGCGCAAGTGATTGGATGGTCAACCGACCTCGCTGCGCGGCGTTACATTCTCGCTGCGCGGCGTTGTATTCTCGCTGCGCGGCGCTCAATTCTTGCTGCGCGGCGCTCAATTCTCGCTGCGCGGCAGGGCAGTGCGTTGGTCGGTACCGCAGCGGACATTGCCACTAGACAAGTTGCGGACGGTGCAGGCCGGGCGACCGTCGACTGTCAGCCCGCCCGAGCCGCTGACCGATAATTCAGCAGTTCGTGACGCGGCAAAGCTGCTGGTGCCTGACCCCACCGCGGTGACCCGCAACGCTTCGCTGCGCAGCGCCGCCGCGACGACCGTGCTGCCGCCGTTGATGCTGGCGGTGACCGACCGGGCGCGCCCGGTCAGGGTGATCAGGCCGTTGCCCGTGCTGCGCAAAATCAGATTATCCGTCGCAACGTCGGTCACGGTCAACGAACCGGCACCGTTGAGAAACAACTGCGTCTCTGCCCCGCGCAAGCCATAGACTGTCGCCGTGCCTGCCCCTTGCAGAAAGATGATCCGCAAATTCTGTGCCGACACCCGGATGACCACCGGCCCGGCATTGGCAGGGCGCGGGCCAAATCGGCCCATCGCCAGCTGGCGGATTTGCAGCGTCCGGTTGGTGACCTGTACCTCCAGCGAATCCAGCGCATCGCGTGAGCCGATAACGGTTGCGCCGATGCGGTAATCATTGCGGATTTCGACTGTCACGTCGCCGCTGATGTCGATGCGGTCGAAACTGGTGAGGCCGATGCGGCGCTGGTCTGCCAACGCCGGGCTGGCGAACAGGACGGTGCCGATCGCGATGAGGGCAAGACGGGTGAAGGATGTCATGCACCAGAGTCTGCCCATATTGGGCGACTCTGGCAAGCATGGTGCCGAACCGGCTTAGCTACAGGTAACATCGCCCGAGCCGCGGCGGCTTGTGGTGCAACGCGCGCCGCCGGTCAGGGTGACGTCGCCCGACCCGACCACCGACACGTCGGCAGCGCCACTGACCTGCATCCGCACATTGCCCGATCCAGCAACCGAGACATCGGCGGTATCAGCGCCAAAGGTGATGCCAGAAACGTCGCCCGACCCGGCGACCGAGACATCAGCGCTGCGGGCGCGGCCAGCGATGGTCATATTGCCCGACCCGGCGAGGCGGACGTTCAAACTATCGACCACCATGTCGGACACCAACAGGTCGCCTGATCCCGCCAGCGTCAGCGCGCCCGCGCCGCCATCCATTCGCTCGGCCTGCATTTCGCCCGACCCAGCCAGCGTCATCGCGGTCAGGCGCGGCAGGGTGATGGTGATGACCGCGGTGCCCAGCCGTTCGGCATCGCGATAGGAAATGCCATCTTCGCGGCCCAGCCGCAGGGTCGTGCCGTCGACCCGGACCGTCAGCCGGTCGAGCAAGCCAGCGCGGCCCCGCGCCGACACCATGAACGCATCGCCGCGGCGGATGATGACCCGGTCGGGGCCAGCTGCGGTAATCGCGGTGAAATCAACGGCGGTGAATAGGCGCGATTCGACCGCCCCGGCGTCGGCCCCTGATGCGGGGGCATCGGCAGACGCCAAACCGCCGCAACTGCTCAACGCGATGCCGCTGGCTAGCATTAAGGCGAAAAATGCAGACCTACGAACCATGACACTCTCCTGCTGTATTATGATAACAATACAGCAGGAGAGTCGTCTAGTGCAAGCGGTAGACGCTGATTTTATGCGGCAGGTTCAGCTGGCTCTGCAGGTTCGGCTGGCTCAGCAGGTGCCGCAGCCGCGACCGCTGCGCTCTGGCCGCCAACAGCCGGGTGATATTGCGGGGCGTGGATGTTCAGGATCTCATGGATCTTGGCCTGCGCCGCTTTCTCGTCGATTTCCTCCATCGCGCCGATTTCCCGGGCGAGGCGGCTGCAGGCGGCTTCAAAAATCTGCCGCTCGGAATAGCTTTGCTCAGGCTGATCGTCGGGGCGGAACAAATCGCGGGTCACCTCGGCGATCGACACCAGGTCGCCCGAATTGATCTTCGCTTCATATTCCTGAGCCCGACGCGACCACATGGTGCGCTTCACCTTGGGCTTGGTCTTGAGCACTTCGAGCGCTTCTTGCAGCGTCTTGTTCGACGACAGCTTGCGCATGCCGACGCTTTCGACCTTGCTGACTGGCACCCGGAGTGTCATTTTCTCTTTTTCAAACCGCAGGACATAGAGCTCAAGCTGCATGCCGGCGATTTCCTGGTGGAGCAGCTCCATCACTCGGCCAACGCCGTGCTTTGGGTAAACAACATAGTCCCCGATATCAAAGGGGTGCACAGATGCAGTCATTCAAAGTCCTTTCCGACTCGCCAGCATACAGGCGGTAAAGGGTCGGCAGGGATGATGCTTACGGGACTGATGCAGCAGCGCGATAACGCACCCCTGTCAGGCAAAAAACTGGCACTGTAATAGCTGCTAGAGAGTGCGTTTCCCGAAACTGGCGTCACCAAAATCTGTCCGACCCGCCTGTCTCTGGCGGGATCAACGCGCCCTCACGGCAGCGCTGTTGGACTCTATGTAGCACTTTCGCAACAATATTGCGAGTCCCGGGGTGGGGTGGTCGTTTGCGCTGCTGGTTTTGCCTAGCTAATCTGCCGGGTATTGGTCTCTATCAGTGCGCGGGCCTCGGCGATGGCGGCAGCTTCCGCGATCGTGCCAGCCAACAGGCGCTCGCCCAGCTCGTAGAGCCGCCCGCTGATGACATTGCCCATTTGCGCCTCTTCTTCAACGCCGATGCC
>JANOPV010000166.1:0-6369 GCA_031422035.1 Sphingomonas sp.
GCATCATCCGCTGGCCCGGCATCGACCGCCAGCGGCGGGCCAATAATTATGACGATTTCACCGCGCGGCGGCTCTGCATAATGCGCCGCCAGCTCAGGCAGCGTGCCGGTCACGCACTCCTCATGCAGCTTGGTCAGCTCGCGCGCGACCGCTGCTTCGCGAGGGCCAAGGCCGTTTGCCAAGGCGGCGAGGGCAGCTGGCAAACGCGGCCCGCTCTCGTAAAACACCAGCGTCGTCGGGATTGCCGCCAGTTCGGCAATCACGGTGTCGCGCGCTTTGGCCTTAGCGGGCAGGAACCCGGCAAACATAAAGCGGTCGGTCGGCAGCCCGGCGATGCTGAGCGCGGCCACCGCGGCGCAGGCCCCGGGTGCACTGGTCACCATGACGCCCGCCGCCCGGGCATCCCGCACCAGCCGGTAACCGGGGTCGGAAATCAGCGGTGTACCCGCATCGCTGACCAGCACCACGACCTCATCGTGCATCCGCGCGATGAGTGCTGCGCGTGCGGCTGCATCGCTATGGTCATCGTGCCGGAGCAAAGGCGTTCTTTTTCTGGCTTCCCCCAGCGCAGGCGCTGGCGCGTTGATCCCGAGCAGGTGCAACAGTTTGCCCGCAACCCGCGTGTCTTCGCACGCCACCACATCGGCGGCAGCGAACAGCTGTTTGGCGCGTTCGGATATGTCACCAAGGTTGCCGATGGGCGTTGCGACAATGTAAAGGCCGGGGGAGGGAGTCGCAGACATGCAGCAGGTAATGGCAGAGCGCACGAAGATGCGCCATCCAGCAGGTGGACTTAGTGCGTCGCGCCGGGCTTGGCGGTGGGCTGCAACTGCGCTGCTGGCGACGATGCTTGCCGCTTGTCAGACGATGGTGCCGCGCACCGAGGCTCCGGTTGTGGCGCCGCAAGCGCCGGTTGAGCCCGGCCCCGGCCTGCCCACCGATACGCAGCGGCACCGCGTCGCCCTGCTCGTGCCGCAGACCGGCCCTGATGCTGCGGTTGGCACGGCGATTGCCAATGCGACCACCATGGCGCTGCTTGATTCGCGCAGCGACCGGCTGCGGATCACCATCTATGATACCGCGACTGGCGCAGCAGCAGCAGCGCAGGCGGCGATCACCGATGGCAACCGCCTGATCCTCGGGCCATTATTGTCCGACGATGTGCGTGCGATCCAGCCGATTGCCCGCGCGGCCAACGTGCCAATCATCAGTTTCTCCAATGACAGCAGCGTCGCGGGCAACGGCACTTTCCTGCTCGGTTTTGAGCCGGGCCAGGCGGTGACCCGGGTCGTCGCTCATGCAAGTGCACAGGGCCTTAGCCGCTTTGCCGTGCTGGTTCCCCGCAGTGTTTATGGCGAACGCGCGCTGGCGGCGATGCGCACGTCGGTCACCGCGGCTGGCGGCACGTTGGTCGCGACCGAATATTTCGACCGCTCGGCCACCGGCCTGAGCGGCGCGGCCCGGCGGCTCGCCCGGACTGGCGGTTTTGACGCATTACTGATCGCCGATAGCGGCCAGACGGCGATCCGCGCGGTGCCGCTGATCCGTTCCGGCGGGGCCAGCACGGCGCGGATCCTCGGCACCGAATTGTGGAATACCGAGGCGGCCTTGTCGGCCAACCCGGCGCTGCGCGGTGCGTGGTTTGCCAGCGTGTCGGACGGGCTGTTTGGGCAACTCGCCACCCGGTATCGCGAACGCTATGGTGCCGCGCCCTTCCGGTTAGCCAGCCTGGGGTATGATTCCGTGCTGCTTACCATCCGCATCACCCGCGACTGGCGGCCGGGTACGGTGTTCCCGCAAGCGCGCCTGTTCCAGGCGGACGGCTTTGGCGGCATTGATGGCATCTTCCGGTTCGATAATCGCGGGATCGCTGTGCGCGCATTGGAAGTAAGCGAGGTTCGCGCGGCTGGCTTTGCGGTGGTAGATGCAGCGCCCGCGCGGTGGTGATGGGAGTTATTAGCCAAAAGGCGACATTTTCCCTTTGCCGTCATGCCAGCGAAGGCTGGCATCCATACCGCTTAGCAGCGACAAGCCGAGAGGCGAGATAGGCCCCAGCCTTCGCTGGGGCGATGAGACCTTTGGGTAATGGGCGTTAGCGCGTCACCCAATCGACTGCCCGGTCTTGGCCCAATCGGCCATGAATCCTTCAATGCCCTTGTCGGTCAGGATGTGCTTGAACAGGCCTTTGATCACGGCTGGCGGCGCGGTCATCACGTCGGCGCCGATCTTGGCGGATTCGAGGACGTGGATGCCGTGGCGGACGCTCGCGACGAGGATTTCGGTCTGATAGGCGTAATTGTCGTAGATTAGCCGGATGTCAGCGATCAGCTGCATGCCATCAAAGCCGTTATCGTCGTGCCGCCCGACAAAGGGCGAAATGAAGGTCGCGCCCGCCTTGGCCGCGAGCAGCGCCTGATTGGCGGAAAAGCACAGGGTGACATTGACCATCGTGCCCTCACCAGTCAGCGCCTTGCAGGTTTTCAGCCCGTCGATGGTCAGTGGCACTTTGATGCAGACATTATCGGCGATGCGGCGCAGGATTTCCGCCTCGCGCATCATGCCGGGATGGTCGAGTGCTACCACTTCGGCGGACACCGGCCCTTCGACAATCCCGCAAATCTCGCGCGTTACTTCGATGAAATCGCGGCCCGACTTGGCGATCAGCGACGGATTGGTGGTTACTCCGTCGAGCAGGCCAGTGGCGGCCATTTCCCGGATGTCGGCAATATCGGCGGTATCGACAAAGAATTTCATGCTGTTGCCCCGTAAAATTGTCCGCCGCCCGCTTGGGGACGCGATATGAGTCGCCGAGGCTATAGCGTGCACCGCTCTCGCCTGATAGGCGCGGCGGCCAGCAATGTGACGAGGTTCGACGATGCGATCTGGCGCGAGCATTTTATTGACGATTGCGGCGGTGTTTGGCGCATGCCCCGCTGTGGCGTCGGATGATGCTCAAGGCTGGCTGATCTTAGCGGGCGACGTGCGGATCGCGGACGGCACCGCGATCACCGCTGATGTCGTCCTGCGGTCGCGCCCGGACCGCGCCGAGCTGGGGCAGGCGATCTATCGGATCGGCGTCCGCCAGCGGCTGGCCACTGACTGGACGGTGCAAGTCACCTATGGCCTCGTCGAAACACCGGTTGATGGCGCGCCCGATATGTTTGAACACCGGCTGGGGCAAACTCTCGCGCATCAGTTCGCGCCCATCGGCCAGACGCGGATCGATGGGCGCGTCGGCCTGGAACAGCGCTTCCCTGATGCGGGCGGGGCGATCGGCTGGCGCTTGCGCGGCCGGGCCCGGCTGGTCCAGCCGCTGGGGGGTGGCATCGACGTCAGTTTTTCCGAAGAGCTGATAGGCGCGCTGAACAGCACGGCGTGGGGGCAGGTGAGCGGCCTGAGTGCCTCCCGCGCCGGGGCTGGTCTGCGCTTTGCGGTCACGCCGCGTTTTGGGGTATCGCCCAGCTATACCTGGCAGCATATTTTCCTCAGCCAGCGCGATGATCGCAACGACCATGTCCTCGCCGTCGCGCTCGACGCGCATTTTTGAGCTGGCGGTTACAGGCGGGCGCCCGCGCGCAGATGCGCGTTGAGCCAGAACCACAGCAGCGGTGGTAACACCAATTCGCTGCCCCATAAGAGCAGTACGCCCGCGCTGGGTGCGCCATGGGTCGCATAAGCGAAGCCGCGCCCGACTGCGCCAAGCAGCATTGCCATTAACACTATGCGGATCAATGCATGGCGTTCGATGATCCGGCCAGCCGCCCACCAGATGGCGGCACCAAAGCCAATAAAGATCGCCCCATAAAAGCGATTCTGGCTGTCGAGTGACGGATCTATCTCGTTGGCGACGATGATGCCGACCAGCCAGTCACCGCCCGCGCCGAGGATCAAGTGCCATAGCCCAGGCAGGATGCACCCGATGGCCAGACATCGCAGGACGAGGGGCAGTATCCGCGCCACGCTGCGCTACCGCCCGGCCAGCCCAAACACGCTTATTAGCACAGGATCATTAGTGGCCGCGGGGTTGGCGCGGATGGCCTCTTCCTCGATGCCGATGCCGTTCCAGATCGCCCGGTTCGCGCCCCGGGTCACGTCATTGGCCATGCTGGCAACATCATAGCCGGTTAGGCCGCGCAGCACTTGGCCGATGATCGGTTCGGAGGCGAGGCGCAGGGCATCGCCCACCGCTGGGAACATCGCGCCAATCAGCGCATTGCCAACCGATCCCTCTAGCAACCCGGTCGCCGCCCGGCCGCCGCCGCGGACAATGCCGATGGCGTCGGTGATCGAGACATTGCGGATGGCGTCGGTGACGACAGGCGCCGCGCGCTCCGCACCGCGTTCGGCGGCGCTATTGAGCGCACGGCCCATCCGTTCGCGCACCGGCCCGCTGGTTAGCACGCGGGTGACCAGCGACCGGTCGTTGGCGATGCGGTCGGGCAGGGGAATGCGTGCCGCCTGATTATCGTAGAAGCCGCCGGGTTGCAGCAGCGTCGCAAAGGCGCGTTGCGACGACAATGAGAGCAACCGCCGGATCGCCTCCACCAAACTGAAACTGCCCAGCCCGCCAACACAGCCGGGCAGGGCCAGCAACGGCACCAGCGCGGCGCTGGTCAGGATGTGGCGGCGGGCAATGCCGGTGGTGAGCATGGTGTGGTCGTCCAAGGCCTGGTTGATGGTCATGTGTGCGATCCCCCGTTGAAGTATTTTATCGTGTTCAGCTCAGATAAAGCTGACATCACTCGCATCTGCCAGCAGTTTCAGCATCACCGCCGCTCCGCATTGCTGCGAGCGCGCGGTCGCGCTCCACCGGCCATCGGCGACGAACTTGCCGCGCTCATAATGGTTGGAGAAACTCCATAAATAGGGCGTCGGCACGCCCCGGCTGCGATAGCCAAAGCCGTTATAGGCCTCCAGCCGATACAGCGTGCGCGGCAGGCTCCAGTCGCTCTGGCCGGCAAAACCCATCAGCCGCATCGCGTCGACCGCGCTCGATTCCCAGTCGCTGGGCGGCAACCACACATTCGGCCGCCCGGCCGGCACCTGCCGGGTGCGCGCGCTCAGCGGAAAATCGCCATTGTGCAAATGCCCACGAAAGTTGAAGCTTGCCTCCAGCCCGTGCGTCGCACCGATGAAATGCCATGGCACCCCGGTCCGCGCGGAGACCGCCTGATACCGAGCGCGGCCCCGGCGCAGCATGGCCAGATGCCATTCGGCGGTTACCCGCCGGTCCTCACGCAGCGTCGCCGTTTCAAACAGCGCCGGATATTCATCCGCCAGGTCGGGAAAGCGCGTGCTGCGACGCGGGGTTATGATGGTCGGCGGGCCGGGCACCGCGACCACCGGCTCCTCGACCTGCGGCAACTCAATCCGCGGCATGGCGATCTCGGGGCCATCAATCGGTGGCAAGCCCAGCCCGCCGCCGCCAGCATCTGCGCCATTGGTAAAGCGCATCGCATCGGGCACCTGATGTTCGCCGGCGTGCAGCCGCGCCAATAGCCCGCCCGCACGCTCACCCAGGCCGCCATCGCGCCGCCCCGTCGCCCGGTCGATCAGCGCGACCAGCCGCGGCAGGGCCACGCGATAGAGATCATCGGGATCGGTCGGCACCCCGCCGCTGCCGATCATTTGCAGCACCGATTGCGGCAGACGGCGCAGATCAGCCTCGCGCTCCAACGCGACCAGCGTCTCCACTGTCGACAGAATGTCGAGTGGTGCGTCAGGCAACAGACCCTGTAACTCTGCGGGCAGGCGTAGGCCAAATGGCCCGCGCCGGGCGCCCGAGCTTTGCGCCAGCGCCGCCGCGACGCCGCCCGGGCCAAGCGCGAGGGTCGCGAGCGCACCACGCGCTGCCCGCTTCAGCCACCGCCGGCGGTCTGGTATTTGACGATCCGGCTGGTCGTTCATCGACTCACCCCTTCTGCACCAATGCTACCAGACAATCGGTTGCAGGGAAGGGGCGCGGTAGGGTTGACCGGCGCGGTTCAACAGGACTGGGTCAGGCTCAACATATTGCCGTCGGGATCGGGAAAAAACGCGACTTTTGCGACCCCATCCGGAGCAGTCCAGATGCCCAGCGCATCCTGCCCCATGCCGTCATAAATGGTGAACGCGACGCCCGTGGCGGTGAGGGCGCGGACCGTGCCCGCAATGTCAGCGACGGCCCAGCCCAGCACCGGGTGCGCACCGGCGGTCCAGTCGGGCAATTCGGTGATGCGCAGGGTGGCCCCGGCGCAGTCAAACACCGCCGCAAAATCGTCGCCGGGCAATCGCGTCAGACCCAGCGTTTCGCCATAAAAAGCCTCAGCGACGCGGCGGTCGCGGGTCTGGATGAAGGCGATGGGTTGTGCAGTGGCCAAAGTCATAGCG
>JANOPV010000167.1:0-2100 GCA_031422035.1 Sphingomonas sp.
CCGGCAGTCGCAACGCTGTTCAGCGCAGTTTCGGCATATTCCAACCGCGCCTGATAGTCGTGGCCAAAGGCCACTGCGCCCTGCCGCGCGGGATTGAAATTGGTCCGGTTGTCGTGCCCGGTATCGGTGCTGACCACCGCATAGCCCTGCGCCAGTGGCGGCGGACCGCCCGGCTGGCTGGCACCGGTGGCAGTGCCGATTTCCCCGTTGGTGCCGCCGCCGCCCTGAAACAGGAAGCGACCATTCCAGTTGGCGGGGAGCCGCAGATGAAAGCGCACGGCATATTTCTGGCCGTCGCTCCCGGTGCGTTCGCGCATGGCACCAATGACTTCGCAATGTTCCGGCAGCGCGGGCAACCCGCCCATCCACGGCGGAGATCCCGGTGCGGGCGGTTGCGGCCCCGCTGCCGCATTGAATTTCGCGTCGATTACTCTCGCGCTGGGGTCGCCCAGTATCCGGCCCGAAAGGCGCGCAAGGCTCGCGCATTGGGCGGCGCCGGCCTGGATGCCGCCAGTTTGCACCGCGCCAGTTTGCGGCACAGCTGCGGTTGAGGTGAGCCCCACGCCGATCGCCAGCGCAACCGGGACAATAGCCAGCTTCATGTCATGCTCTCCTGATCAGCGAATGCGGCACTGGGCTTATCCAGCGCCGCTCCGTTTCAATGCGCGTAGCTGCTGGGGACGAAGCCCTGCTGGCCCAGCCAAGCGTGAAATACGCTCAACCATTCGTCAACCGGAAGGTTCTGCTTGGCCGTGCCAAAGCCGTGCTGACCCTTGGCATAGATATGCAGCTCTGCCTTGGCCCCGCTCGCCAGCCAGTTGCTGAACATCTGTGGCATCTGCGTAACAAGCTGATCATCGGCAGCGCCAGCCATAAACGCCGGAGGCAGGCCTGCGGTTGGCCGGTCGGGCGCGAAGGAATAGATGATCCCGACGAAATTAGGCTTGTCGGCGGCGGCAGGCCGGGCAGCGGCGGCGCGCATCATCTGTTCCATTCCTTGCATGATCTCTTCGGCAGTGGCGGGCATGGGGTTCAGACGATATTTGAGCACAAAGGCAGTGACGCCGCGATCCGCCAGCCACTGCGCCACGCGCAAGCCCTCATTCTTGAAGCTGAGGACGCGGAAACCGCCACCGGGAGCGATGATCACCGCAGTTCCATTGGTTTTGCCAGGGGCGGGGCGGATCACCGTCAGGGTCGGCGTTGTGACGTTGACGACCAAGGTGTCAGGATTGAGCGGGTTGAAGCGCTTGTCCTCAAGATCGATCGATACCTCCTTCTGCGTCCAGCCTTCGGTGCCAGGCGCGACGCCCTGGTATATCGGCACGATTTGATGGGTCGAAGCGTGATCGGTCTTGGCAAGCGCGACTGTTGCAGGGGCGCCCAAGCTGTAAGCGGCTGCCGCACAGAATATGAATGCCCTCAAGCCAGTCATCTCGTCGTCTCCCGATCGTTTTTTTGATTCGACTGGACGATAGGTAGAAAACGACTGGGACTGAAATATTGTTATACAGCATATCCATAGCCTCAAACTATGGATATGCTGTATAACCGGGTCGCTCTGTTGATCTGGACTGCACAGGATGGACCCGCTACCCGGAGAAGTGGCTTTTCAATGACCGGCTTCTTCCTCGCATTTCTCGCCGTGGTCCTTGCCGGGATCGGCGCGCGTGATCAACTGACGGTTGCGGCGCTTTCGGCGCGGCTGGGGCAGCGGTTGTCGCTGCTGGTAATGGCGGCGGCGCTGGCGATTGCGACTGCGGGACTGGTCACCTACGCGGCAATTGCAGTGGCCCCGCTGCTGGGCGGGGCGGCGCGGATCATGCTGGCGGCGATGGCGCTGGCGATTGCCGGGATCGAGCTGCTGCTACCGCTCCGCCGGCGCGCGCCGCAAGAGCCGACCCGCTCGCTGTTCGCCGCCGGACTGGTCATTCTGGCGCTGCAGATAACCGATGCGGCGCGGCTGCTGGCCTTTGCGGTAGCGGTGGCGACGCATGCGCCGATCACTGCCGGGGCTGGTGCGGCGCTGGGCGGGGTGGTGGTCATGGCTGCTGGCTGGTCGATGCCCGAGCGCGTGCTGGACCTCCGCTTGCCCATGCT
>JANOPV010000168.1:0-3223 GCA_031422035.1 Sphingomonas sp.
CGATGTGGTGCCAAAACTGTTTGATGGCTCAAACACAATGTGGGAAATCGGCGCATCATTGCCAGCGCAGGCCGAAGACATGTTCCAGCCAAAGTTTCTGAAAGCCATGCGCACCAATAGCGACAACTGGTTCACAAAGGGGATGGACCGCAACGAAACCTATCGCTGGGTTCCGGTTGCACCAATCCGGCTTTATTATGGCGATGCCGACGTCGATGTAACGCCAGAGGCATCCAAGGCATTTTTCGACTATGCCAAGCCGCGCGGGGGCAACGTGACCCTGTATGCGCTCGACAAGGTTGATCATATGGGCAGCATCAATTTGGCCACCACTGCAGCCTTCAACTGGTTTGAGGAGATGTCGCGAGGGAATTGATCTCGGTTTCGTGATTTTCGTCACGCTGATCCCGCCCGTTCGCCATCGACTGATTTGCGTGAGGCAGAGAAATTTGAACGAACGGCGGGTCTTAGCGAGTTATATTTCAATACCGAACGACGGAAATCTTGTCGGGAACCGTCAGGCAGCTGCCGCTAAACATTGCGGCCATTCGCGGACCCAAATCAGATCGTCAGAAGCGGTCGTACATTCACTTCTGCGCCGATGAGTGGGAATAACCGGGTCTGGGACATAATTGCCGTTCACCATAGCCTCGGAAAACGACGACTATGGCCGATTGCAGACTGTCAGCTTTGGATATGCTTTCCGCGATAGCGGACGTCCGATCCACCAAGCGGCTACCGATTTCATACACCGTTCGACCCCGAAGGTTGATCGGTTGCATGCACCCTGTAGCCAAATTTAGCGGCAACATTTCACTACGGGTCGGCCGCGCTTGCAGGCTTTGTGATCCCTTGCCAGCTTTCGCTATAAAACGATCATGCTTCAGGGAGAGCGCATTTCTTGGACTCAGGCTAACGCTGCCAGCAGATGTCTGGCAAGGGTGGCATCGTCCAAATAATCCTCGGCGAGATGATAAGGAAAAGGCATACCGCGCCGCTGATGATTGGCGATGTGGGTGTCGCCGCTGGCCGGGAGAGCGCGGCCAGCGGCGACAAAGTCGGTCGTCGCAAAATAGTTTCGCCATTGGGCGACGATCGCCGGTCGCCCGAATGGCCGCGTAATGCGGCTGCGGACCGCCCGCAGCGCGAGCGGGGAGCCCATCGTGATCAGTTGCGGAACCTGCCCGCCGCCGTGGCTGCCGCTAAGCAGGTTTAGCAATTTATAAGCGATCACGCTTCCCAGCGAATGGGCGACGACAAGGGGCCGCTGGCCATCGGCGAGCGCCGCGACCAGCGTTTCGAGAACGCGTGCGTCGATTTCGGCGGCGGCGGCAGGGTTCGTGAAATAGATGCCGGCTTCGCGCAGAAAGCGCTGCACCAGTATGGCGAGGTCAGACGGGAGGAGCGCCAAATGGGCGCTGATCCGCAATATGTTGGGCAGGCTGAGGGGGTGCCTGCCTGTGGTAATCGGCGCGCCGAACGGGGGCAGGCCGATCGCTGCAAAATCGACGGCTTCGATCATTTCGACCAACAGATCGATCAGGATTGGGTGGCCTTCGCCGGACAGCAAGGCGACCGGATCGGCCCAGTTCGGTAAAGGTCGCTCCAGACTGTAACGGTGCAGGATATCGCCGTAAAAGGCGGTCCGCCGTGGCTGCGCATCGATCCGGCCGTCGCCGTCATGCTGCTGCAACGCTGTCCGCCACGCGGCTTCGATGGTGCCCGCATGGGAGGGATCGGGATCCTGCGCGATACCGTGAACGAATAGCAGCTTCATCCTCTTCTCCTTTCCTGCGGAGTTATTGCCGCATTCGTTCTACATCGGCAAATGCGGAGATTGCCGTAGCATGTGATTTTTCGCACATTTCCGGCGGCGTGGGTTGTTCGCTTCACTTTGGCATGCCATTCCGCCACAGCGGCAACCATTCGGCGGAGGCGATGACATGGCGCGCGAAGTATCGAGCAAGATTCTGGACGGTATCAATGATCTGGTGATCATGGCGCCGATCCGCGAGGGGTTCATCAACGCCTATGAAACGGTGACCTATGCGACGCGGCTGCGGATCATTGCGGGTGCGCTGAACGACATCCGGGTTACCGCGCGCGAATATGAAACGCTGTCACCTTTTTCCGATGCGTCGGAACGAATTTTATCGCTGCTCGATTTCAAGGCCGGCATCATCGACAATGACATGCTGCAGGTCGGTCCTGCCCTTGACCTGAAGGCGCGGCGCTATTTCTATCTGATCGCGACCTTCGATGGGGTTTGGGAACCCTATATGCGGCTGATTTGGAAGCCGCTCGGGTCGTTGCTCGATCTGCTGTTTGCCAATTGCGACGGCTATGTCTTTGCCGAAGACAATTGCTACGCCGACTATATCGAATGGGTGCGCAGCGCGCAAGTCGACAGCGCAGTGTTTTTCGCCACCACTGGCGTGACGGTGCAGGACCAACTCTATCTGCGCCGCCTCGAAAGACTCCACCGCGACCGCGATCCGGCTTTGCTTGATACCGACGGGGTCAGCGGTGACCTGGCGCTGACCCGCATGGCGCTGGTCAATCCAGCGATTGACGCGCAGGAGGTTCGCAAGGCCAATCCCGTGATCGCCGACCGACTGGCGCTGGAGGCGCTGGGCGTTTTTTACCGCCTCGCCGATTATTATCCCGCGCTCGATCCGCGTTTTTTGCCCAAGGGTGCCCGATCCGAAGGGTATCTGTTGCAACGCGCCGTGCACCGCATTCTTGAGGGTTGGGATTATCAGCGGCTGCTTGATCTGCTTAACCTGCCGGATGATCCTGACCACCCAATGGCCGGGCAGAAGGCGGCGATTGAGCGGTTCCGTGTCCTCATCCTATGGTTTGAAACCGGGATCAGCGCCCTTCCGTCGCAGGCCCAGCAACCAAAGGACCCGGTTCTGCAACGGTCAGAGGTTCAGCGCGGGATTTTGCCGCGTCGCAGCGATGGCGCAGCCAAATTGCGCCATGGTGCTCTGTTGCTGATGACGGTCAGCGACCACGCCCAGGCGGCGGCCTTTGTCGACAAGCTGCTGCGCGATGGCGAACTCAGCTTCGAAGCCGACGCCACAGCGCCGACCGATGGATTCTCTCGCACCATCGGCTTCACCAAGAACGGCTTGCAGCGGCTGGCGATTTCGCGCGCGACGGTCGATGCCTTTCCCAAGGAATTTCGCGAAGGGTTGCACCTCCGAGCGCCCCAACTGGG
>JANOPV010000169.1:0-1626 GCA_031422035.1 Sphingomonas sp.
CCATCCGGTCGGCTAGGGCATCACGCGCGGGCGTGGAGTTATAGCGCGACAGGAACACCGAATTGATGTGGATCACGCCGCCCTGCGCCGCCACTTCGCGGGCCAGCGCATCGTCGATATTGCGCCGATGGTCGAATATCGCCTTGAAACCCGAATGCGACAGGATCACCGGCGTCGAAGACAGCGCCATCATCTGCCGCAGCGTATCATCGGACGAATGGCTGCCATCGATGATGATCCCCAGCCGGTTCATCTCCGCCACCCATTGCCGGCCAAGGGGAGAGAGCCCACCATGGCGATACGGCCCGCCCGCGCTGTCCGCCAGCCGGTTGCCGCCATTGTGGACAGGGCCAGCCATCCGCACCCCGCCGGCATGGAATTCGCGCAAGAGCGACAGGTCGTTGCCCAGCGGCGAGCTATTCTCCATCGACAAAAACGCTACCCGCCGCCCGTCGCGATTGATCCGCTCGGCTTCAGCAACGCTGCGGGCGAGGCCGATGCGGCCCTGATTGGCGGCAAACACCCGCTGCGTCGCCGCCAGCCTACGCCGGGCATGCGCGAGCGCCGCCGCATCATCGCCTGCGCCAATCTCCCCCTGCGGCGTATAAATAACAAAAAACCCGCCATCGAGTGCGCCATTGTCGGCCATGCGCGGCAAATCGACATGGCTAAGATCACCCGCCCAGTCATGCCGCGCCGAAAAATCCCACCCCTGCCGCTCAAACAGGACTGGCGTGTCGAGATGGGTGTCGAGTGTTAGGATGCGGTTGTGGAGTGCGGCGGGGCTGTCAGCAGGCATGGCGCTGTCCGGCGCAGGCGAAGGGGAGCAGGCGGCGAGGGCCACAGTCAAAGCAGCCACTGTCAAAGAAAAGCGCATCCCACCCCCATCTCGTCACCCTGGATTTGATCCAGGGGCTAAGGCTCGACACTAGCGGCAACCACTGCCGGTTCAACCTCGGCACAACGTGGCAGACGGATTTCAGTGAGTTGCATTTTTGTATCCGCCCAAGCTAACATTCGACGATGTTTTTTCGCCTAACTTCGATCTTGCTTGGCCTTATGGCGTGTGGATGTTCTTTGCCTGACGGGCGGACCGCCGAAATTATAACGATGCAGATAAGCGGCAACGGAACCACGGTGCCCTGTAGCGTGCGCTATCGCGAGCAAGTGTTCGAGATTGGTGATTTGGAGCGACGATTGGCTAACGTCTCGCGCGAAGCAACTATAGGCCTGAGGGTTGAAGCGGACGCGCCGTATCGGTGCGCGGGCAGTTTGATTTACACTCTCCAGTCGTTGGGATTTGAGCAAATTGTCGCTTTAGGCAACGAACGGTTCGCCCGAGAGCCCTAACCCATCGCCGCCGCGACAATCCCCGCCTCCATTTCCAGCAGCGCGTCGTCGGTCGCTGCCGTCCCTACGCTCTCCCGCCCAATCAGCACCAGCACTGGCACCGCCAGCGGACTGATCCGGTTCAGCGGCACATGGACCATTGTCGGGGCGGCGCGGTCGATCAGGTCGCCGAGCCGGCCCACATCGGTTAGCCGCGCGCGGGCATCGGCCCAGGCGGCTTCGATCAGCAGATGGTCGGGCTGATACCGCATGAGGACGTCAAAGATCAGGTCAGTC
>JANOPV010000170.1:0-17740 GCA_031422035.1 Sphingomonas sp.
ACTAGAAACGCCGCCAGTCGAACTGCTGACGCCGCCGGTCGATGAGGTCGAGGTTATACCGCCGGTCGATGTCGAAACACCGCCAGATGTGGTCGAAGATGTTGAGGTCACGCCGCCAGAGGTTGAGCTGATGCCGCCCGAGGTCGAGGTCACGCCGCCAGTCGATGTCGAGGTGCTGCCGCCTGAGGTTGAGCTGCCGCCGGTTGACGTGCTGCCACCTGAGGTTGAACTACCGCCGCTTGAGGTGCTGCCGCCCGATGATGTGGACGTGATGATGATGCTGCCACCACCGCTACCGCCGCCGCCACCGCCACCGCCGAAAAAGCCGCCGAAAAAGCCGCCGCTGCTGCCACCAAAGCCACCGCTGCCGCCGATTACGATCGGCACGCCGCCGCCACCGCCGGTGTAGCCGCCTTCACCCTGTGGGAATGGCATTGGCCGGACTGGCGATTGCTGGGTGATGATCGTCGGCTGGCCGGGATAGATGGTACGGCGGGTTACAACGCGGCGAACTCGCTGTACTGTCCGGGCGCGCGCCACTCGGGCGCGGCGCTGGCCATGGTGCCGGGCGCGATGCGCAACGCGAGTTCGCATTTTTGGCACGGTGCGCACTTGCTGCACCTGATGACTGCGTTCACGCACCGGCGCCTGTGACACCTGCACGGCACCGCCGCCGATAAGCGCACCGCCGCATGTGCAGGCACATAATCTCGCCAAGGCAGTTCGGACTGACATAATTCTTCACCTTGTCCTACAAACATAAGCCGAAATCGCGATATGCGCTATCTCGGAGGCAGGTCCCCGCCACCTCCATGGTCGCAACGACCGGAAGGATGCAACGGCTTTAACCATGGCTGTTGTTACTAAAAGGTGCCGTCGGCACCAAATTCTACACTTTTCGCCCGGCACTGTCCCAAATCAACACGACTCGGGGCATTTCCCGTGATGCGATCGACGCGCTCGGCGGTGCTTGTGCGGGCATTGTTGTCTGCTATAGGCCCGCCAACAGCGCCGAAGATCGTAAGGAATCGCGCACGGGCGGCGGATCCCAAACTCGGACCAAGGTGTGCTTGATAACAGGTGAAGAGGATTGCCCATGGCTTCTCCAAAGACCGCCCAATCCCCGTCAAGCGGGTCCGGCGACGGTGCCGCATTATCCACGCCGGCACCCACCAATGACGACAGCTATCGGCCAAGCGACGACGAAGAGTTCATGAGTGCCCGGCAGCAAGCTTTTTTTCGTCGGCTCCTCGATGACTGGAAGCGATCTATACTGACCGAATCGGAAGCGACCCTGGCCAGCTTGCAAGACGGACCGATCCGTGAAGCCGATCTTGCGGATCGCGCTACCAGCGAGACTGATTGGGCGATCGAATTGCGCACGCGCGACCGTCAGCGCAAGTTGATTTCGAAAATTGATTCGGCGCTGCGACGGATCGACGAAGGCGAATATGGCTATTGCGAAGTCTCAGGCGAACCCATTTCGCTTGGCCGCCTGATTGCACGGCCAATCGCGACAATGACTCTTGAAGCACAAGAGAGCCACGAGCGTCAGGAGCGCGTGTCACGCGATGATTGACCGCGTTAGCTTACGACGCCGTGGCAAATTTATCCCGCAGCTATCCGCGGGTCAACGCATCCTTAATCTGTAGCTTGGTTTTCTTGAAGCGGGCAACCAAGGTGCCATCGGGGAAGGGGCGGGATTCCTCTGCGCTCAATCGCTGATCCAGTTCAGCGTGGCGGGCGTTGAGAGTGGCGGGGCTGGCGACCAAGGCTTTTTCCATTCGGCTGTCTCCCATGTGCTGACATCGCCCGCGACCGGCAGCAGCCGAGTCGCGACAACGATGATGAGAATTGAGCACAGCGACGCGCGCATGTCTTGGTCGCTGTGCATCCTAAACGGTCAAATGTGCGCCCGCCATGACAAGCCGTGATGGGGCGTGCGAGTTTGCCGCCTTGCATCATGACCTGCGCTTGCCGATAGAAGGTCGATGAACCCTGAAGAACTGACCCGTCGCTTGGAAGCGTTGCGGATCGAGCATCGTGATCTCGATCTGGCTATTGCCGCGCTGGCGGAAACGATCATTCCGGATCAGTTGCGGCAAGCGCGCCTGAAAAAGCGCAAGCTGGCGCTGCGTGATGAGATGGTCTGGATCCAAGGCCGGTTAATCCCCGACATTCTTGCCTGAGCATTTATCCGCGTAATTGGATCGCTTGGTGGAAGTAGATTGGCATGTTTTGGCACAGGAGTTTTGGTCCGGTTGCGGAGACTTTTGACGCGTGGCAGCGGGACGGTCAAAGTCCAGTGAAAGCGCCCAGATGCCCCTTGAAAATCAGTTGGAAATGAATGGCGAAGTGCACGCTTTGTCAGTCGGCACCCGGGCGTTCAGCCAGGCGCCGCATCCCGCAATGCTGCGCGGGATTATTGAGGGCGTCTATTGCGACCTGCTGGTGTTGGCTGATGAGGCGCGCAGCGGCATCGACATCCGCGACCTGCCGACCGCCGCCATCGAGCGGATCCGCGCCGCTTGCGAATCGCTCAAGCTGACGACGCGGCTGATGCAGCTGTTGCAATGGCTGATGGAACAGCGCGAAGCTGCGCGCGGCGGCACCGGTCCGGTGCAGGCGCAGTTACCAGATATGCTGCCAATCGACCTCACCGGGCTACCCGCGGCGCTGGCCATACAAATTACAACCGCCGACCGCATTCACCAGCGGCTGATCGACCTAGCGACCGAGCAGCACAGCGCCGCGCCGCATGCCCCCGCAATTCATGCCCAACTGGACCGGTTGATCGCCCAATTTGGCTGAATTGCGCGGCGTCCGCCCGCATCGACGCAGCCTTTTCGATTGCCGCACGTTGAATAGTCCGGCTATGCGCTATCCTCCTCTCAGCCGCCGGACATGATGCTGACCACGAGCCCGAAATATAATGTGTTCTTTCCGGGCAGTGGCACGCATCTCATGGTGACGGCTGCGCTGTTGGCGTTAGCTTCTCCAATATCAGCTCTCGCGCAGGGTAGGTCGGCCCCGGTACCGCCGACACTTCCAGCGTCACCCGCCCCGCCACCGCCAATCGATGAAACATGGGTGACGGATCTCGACCCCGATACGCCGCTGGCGCCGCTGCCGGACATGGATGTCGCCTGGCCAGATTTTGATACGCCGCTGCCGGTCCCGCCTGAATTGCCGCCGGTGTTGCCAACGCAGATTGCCGATGGGGCCGTGCCCGGCGATTTGCCCTTGCCTGACCGGGTGGAGGTTACTGGCGAACCAGACAGCGATACGGGCGCGATCCTTGCCGCTGATGATCCGTTGACGCTTCCAGAACCCGTCGCGCCCGCCCGAGCCAGCGGGGAAACGGAACTTACGGTCGGCGTTGAGCCCTTGCCCGCGCAAGTGAACGCCGAAGGACAGCACCGTTATCGGATTGAACTCGGTGCGCTGGGCGACGCCGATACTCCAGGATTGCGCGCGCGTTTCGATGGGTTGTCGGTGTTGCGGGCGGAAGCTGGCACCCCCGCGAATGCCGCGCAGATCAACCGGCGGATTACCGAGGATAGCGATCTCGTCAATCGCCTGCTGCGCAATAGTGGCTATTACGACGCGACCCTGAACAGCAGCGTCAGCGCGGTTGGCAATGTCTTGCTGGTACGGTTTGCGGCCGATCCCGGCCCGCTCTATCGTTACGATGCTGTCCGCCTGAACGGATTGGATGTAGCTGGCCCTGAGGAGACAATGAGGCTGGCCGCGGCGTTCCCGATTGAAACGGGGCAGGCCATTGATGCCGACGCGTTGATCGGAGCGCAAGTCGGGCTTGAGCTGCTCATGCGCGAAACGGGCTATCCGTTTGGCGATGTCGGTGAAGAGCTGGTCACCATCGACCATGACACCCGGCTGGGCGACCTCGATCAGCCGGTGGTCCCCGGCGCGCGGCTGCGGTTTGGCGGGATCGTGGTCGATGACGGTGGGCTGCTTGGTGCGCGGCATATTCAGCGCATCGCCCGGTTCAGGACGGGCGAATGGTATCGCCAATCGGCGGTGGAGGATTTGCGCCGGGCGCTGATCGGCACCGGTCTGGTCGCGTCCGCCGACATTGCGCCGGTGCAAGGCGATGGTGATACCGTCGACCTGTCAATTGGGCTGGACCGTGCGCCGCCGCGCACCATTGCTGCTGCGATCGGTTATAGCAGTGGTGAAGGCTTCCGGCTGGAGGGCAGCTGGGAGCATCGTAACATGTTCCCGCCTGAAGGAGCGTTGCTGTTGCGTGGGGTGCTGGGCACGCAGGAACAATTGGCGAGCATCAGCTATCGCCGCAGTAATTTCCTGCGCCGCGACCATACACTCACCTTTCAGGCGCTCGTCAACACGGTCGATCGCGCAGCATTTCAGGCGAATACCGCGTTGCTCAGTGGGCGGCTGGAACGGCAATCTACGCTAATCTATCAAAAGCGCTGGACCTGGTCGGTGGGCTTTGAACTGGTCGCGACCGATGAGCGCGACAATCGACGGATCGTCGGGGCAGGCCGCGAAACCTATTTTGTCGGCGCGCTGCCGATGACGGTCGGTTATGACCGGTCAAACGATTTGCTCGATCCCACCAGCGGTTTTCGCCTTTCGGCCCGGGTGTCGCCGGAGATCTCGATCCGGGGTGCCGCCTTTGGCTATGTCCGGGCGCAGGTTGATGCCAGCGGTTACATGCCAGTGACAGATCGGGTTGTGCTGGCGGGTCGGCTGCGGCTGGGCACTATCTACGGGTCGGACGTTCCCGCGATTGCCCCATCACGGCGTTATTATGCGGGCGGCGGCGGCTCGGTGCGCGGCTATGGCTATCAGCGGATCGGCCCAGTGGATGCCTTGGGTGATCCATCGGGAGGCCGCAGCCTGTTTGAAGCTGCGGTTGAGGCGCGCATTCGCCTTGCGGCCTTTGGCGGCGCGTTTTCGGTCGTGCCGTTCATCGATGCCGGTAATGTTTATGCGACAGAATATCCCGACTTTTCCGGTCTGCGCTACGGCGCCGGGGTCGGCATTCGTTATCATAGCAGCTTTGGTCCGTTGCGCGTTGACGTCGGCACGCCGCTGAACCCACGCACGGGGGATTCGCGAGTGACCGTGTTTGTTTCACTGGGTCAGGCCTTTTGAGCGACGCTGCCGTTCCTGCGCCGGTAGCGACGCCGGAGTCCGCGCGTGGGCCAGCGCGGCGCGGGTGGAGCAGGGGCGTCCGTTGGACGCTGGGCATCGTCGCCGGAATATTTCTCGTGGTCGTCATTGGCGCGCTGGCGCTGGATAGCGGCGCGGGGCGGCGGTTCTTGTCTGACCGGATCGAACGGATCGCGCCAGAGTCTGGCTTGCGGTTTCGCGTCGGGCGAATTGAGGGATCGATTTACGGCAATGCCGTGCTGTCCGACGTCCGCGTGCTCGACCCCCAGGGCGAGTTTCTGAGGATTGAGCGGGCCGAGCTCGATTGGCGGCCAGTGGATTTTCTGTGGCGCAACCGGCTGACAATCAACGATCTGAATGCGCCGCGCGCGACGTTGCTAAGGCTGCCACGGTTGAATGAGACTGATGACGATCAGCCGATCCTGCCCGATTTTGACATCATGGTCGGGCGGTTCCGGGTGGGCCGGCTGGCGGTGGGTGAGGCGGTCGCCGGGCGCGCGGCGCTCGTCACGCTGGACGGCCGCGCTGACATTCGCCGGGGCACCGCCGATGTCCGCCTGAACGCGCGCGGGATCGACAGCGGCGACCGGGTGCAACTGACCCTGGTGGCCGCCCCGGACCGGCGTGAGTTTGACGTTGATGCTGACATTGTCGCGCCGCGCGGCGGGGTGATTGCCGGGCTGGCTGGGATCGACGCGCCGCTGTCCGGCGTCGTGCGCGGCAGCGGCAATTGGGAACGGTGGACCGGCGCGCTGCTCGCCGATGTCGGTGGGGATAATCTGGCGCGGTTGCGGCTAACGGCGCGCGATGGCCAATATACGGCAGTCGGGCGAGTGCAGCCGCGGTTGCTGATCGGCGGCGCGGCGGCGCGGTTGACCGGGGATGGCGTTGCGGTCGATGTTGCGGGGCGTTTTGCCGAACGGCGGTTTGATGGAACGTTCTCGGTGGTCGGCGATGCGCTGTCGTTCGATGGCTCGGGCCGCATTGATCTGGCCGCCAATCGCCTTGGCAATGTGCGGGTTGACGGCTGGCTGCGCAACCCGGGCGCATTAGTCGATGGGCTGAGCGGGCAGGCGGTGCGCTTTGGTGTGTTGCTCGATGGGGCGATGGCGGGGCCGCGCTTTGAATATCGGCTGACCGCGCCGTGGCTCGCCTTTGGCACGACGCGGCTTGATGGCGTCGAAGCGCGCGGAGCCGGGATTGCCGGCCAGGCGGTGACGCAGATTCCGCTGACACTATCCGTGGCCCGGGTCAGCGGGGTTGGCGACCTAGTCGAGGGGATCATCCGGAGGCTAACGGCGCAAGGGACCCTGCGTTGGCAGGGCAATAGCCTGTCCGCCGATGACGTTCGGGTGCGCTCGGACGGGCTTAACGGGCTGGTTGATGTGATCGGTGATCTGGAGCGCGGCACATATGCAATCGGTTTTGACGGGGCGTTGCCGGGGCTGGAGATTGCGGGGCTCGGCCGGGTGGATATTGTCACTGACTTGACCGTGCGCCCAACGCCGGGCGGCGGGTTGGTGGTCGGGACGGCGCGGGCGGCGGTGCGGCGGCTCGATAACGCCTTTTTGCGCGGGCTCACTGGCGGGCTGCCACAATTGTCGACCGGCATCAGTTTCGGGCCTGATGGTATCGCCCGGCTCAGCAATTTGCGGGTCACCTCGCCGCTGCTGACCGCGACGGGCAGTGGTATCCGGCGGCGTGACGGCACCTTCCAGCTGAGCGGCAGCGGGGTGCACC
Organism: Sphingomonas sp.; assembly: GCA_031422035.1. GTDB lineage: Bacteria > Pseudomonadota > Alphaproteobacteria > Sphingomonadales > Sphingomonadaceae > Sphingopyxis. The sequence continues at coordinate 6,901 of JANOPV010000170.1, forward strand.
GCACTTATGGCCCGGTCACGTTCACGCTTGATGGGCCGATTGAGCGCCCGCTCGTCACGCTGACGCTGGCCAGGCCGCTAAATAGCGCCGGCTTGTCTGGCGTGACGCTGAGGTTGGTGCCGAACGCGCGGGGCTTTGATTTTACCAGCGTCGGGCAGTCATTATTGGGGCCGTTCACGGCGCGCGGCGCAATCATCATTGGCGGCACCGGATCGACCGTGATTGATCTCGCTGAACTGGCCGTGGGCGGCGCGACGGCGCGTGGGCGGGTAGCGCTGCTGAGCGGCGGACTAAGCGGACGATTGCTGGTCGCGGGCGGCGGCGTTGATGGCACGGTGGACCTCGCCATGCCCGGCGGCATCCAGCGGATTGCGGCGGCGCTGACTGCGCGCGACGCTCGTTTTGCAGGGCCCCCTGCCATATTGATCCGGAGGGCGACGCTCGACCTCGTCATGCTGCTCGACCCGCGCGGCACCGATGTCCGCGCGACATTCAGCGGCACCGGCATCCGCCGCGGGGACCTCAGCATTGCTCGGGTGACCGGCGATGCCACCTTGGTAGACGGACGTGGACGGGTGCGGGCGAGCATCGCCGGCGCGCGTGGGCGCGACTTCGCGCTCCAGATGACCGCCGGGGTCGAACGTAACCGCATCCGCATTAACGCCGCCGGGCGCTTCAACGGGCGGCCGATTGCGCTGACGCGGCCGGCGGTGCTGACCCGCGAGGATGGCGGCTGGCGATTGGCTCCGGCGGAGGTCACTTATGCCGGTAGTCGGTCGCAACTGAGCGGCCTGATGGGCGCGACGCGGATGGAAGTCGATGCGGTGCTCAACCGGATGCCGCTGGCCGCCATCGATATTGGCTGGCCGCGCCTGGGTGTGAGCGGCCTGTTGAGCGGCACGGTGAATTATCGCAGCGGTACGGGCGGCGCGCCCACCGGAGCTGCTCAATTGCGCGTGCTGGGGCTCATGCGCTCAGGGATGGCGGCGACGTCCCAGCCGATTGACGTTGCCCTCAATGCCGCGCTGACCGAACGTGCAGCGGCGCTGCGGGCTGTCGTGCGTTCTGGCGGAGCGTTTATCGGGCGGGTGCAGGGGCGGGTCACGCCGCTGGCCGGCGGTGATCTGGTCAACCGGATCATGAATGCGCCGCTGACCGCGCAGTTGCGGTACGATGGCACCAGCGACACCCTTTGGCGGCTAACCGGGATTGAGACGATTGCGTTGTCCGGCCCCGTCAGCGTCGCGGCGGATGCGGCAGGCACCATCGCCGACCCGCGGATCAGCGGCGTGCTGCGCACGACTGGCGCGCGGGTGGAAAATGCGCAGACTGGCACAGTGCTGACAGGCGTCAGCGCGGTCGGACGGTTCAACGGATCGCGGCTGCAACTGCGCAATATCTCCGGCAGCACCCGCGATGGCGGGACGATCACCGGCAGTGCGGACTTCGACCTCGCCTCATCGCGCGGGTTCGGCATGGACATCCGCATTCAGGCGACCCGAGCGCTGCTGATCGAGCGGGACGATCTGACCGCGAGGATTACCGGACCGTTGCGCATTCTCAGCGATGGCAATGGCGGCGAAATCAGCGGTGATGTGACGGTCGATAGTGGCAGTTTCCGGCTCGGCCAAGCAACGGCGGCAGAGGCGCTGCCGGTGCTCAACATCGTCGAGCTGAACGCGCCCGCTGACCGGCCTGATCCGCAAGTGGCGGCGTCACCGTGGCGGATCAACGTAACCGCGCGGGGCCGCAACCGGTTCATTGTTACCGGCCTCGGCTTGGATAGCGAATGGTCTACCGATGTCGCGGTGCGCGGCTCGGTCACCAATTTTGCGATCACTGGCCGCGCGGAACTGGTGCGCGGAGATTACATTTTTGCCGGTCGCCGCTTTGCGCTGGAAAGCGGAACAATTCGCTTTACCGGATCGACCCCGGTTGACCCGGTGCTCGACATCCTCGCGGTGGACGACATTGCCGGGATTGACGCGCAGATCCGGGTGCGCGGCACCGGCCAGCGGCCCGAAATCACCTTTACCAGCAGCCCGCCACTGCCAGAAGATGAGCTGCTCTCGCGCATATTGTTCGGCAGTTCGATCACCGATATTTCGGTGGCAGAGGCGGCGCAATTGGGCGTGGCGTTGGCCAGCTTGCGCGATGGCGGCGGCGGGCTTGATCCGATCAACGCGATCCGCCGTTCCATCGGACTGGACCGGTTGCGGATATTGCCAGCGAATAGTGAGATTGGTGCGGGCACCAGCATTGCTGCCGGGGTCAATGTGACGCGGCGCATCTATGTCGAGGTCATCACCGATGGGCAGGGGTATAGCGCCACCCGCGTCGAATATCAGATTACCCGTTGGCTAGCGCTGCTCGGCGCAATCTCTACCCTTGGTCAGCAAAGCCTAAATGTCCGTGTCCAACGCAATTATTGAGCCCCGGGGTGTGGCGTGCGTCCAGGCGGCGCGTTAGGACGCGGTGATGAGCAAGGCCACCCCGACCAATGGTACAACAGTCGACCTCGCCATTGTCGGCGGCGGCCTCGCTGGGGGTCTGCTCGCGCTGGCGATGCGGGCGCGGCATCCAGAGGCGGCGGTGCGTCTGATCGATCCGGGTGCGGCGCTGGGCGGCACGCATATCTGGTCGTTTTTTGACAGCGACATTGCGCCGCGCGACCGCGCGTGGCTGGCCCCGCTGATCTCCTGCCACTGGGACAGTTATGACGTGCGCTTTCCGAAGCGTGAGCGGCGGATTACCACTGGCTATAACAGCGTCCGCTCCGATGATTTCGACCGGGTGGTGCGGGCTAGCCTCGGGGCTGACACAATCGTGCGCGGTGATGCCGTGGTGTTGACCGCCGACCGGGTAACGTTGTCCGACCAACGGGTGATCGTGGCGCGCGCGGTGGTCGATGCACGCGGGCCGGGTGATCTGTCGCACTTCACCGGCGGGTGGCAGAAATTTGTCGGCAAGATGCTGAAACTTAGCGCACCGCACGGCGTCGACCGGCCAGTCATCATGGATGCGACTGTGCCCCAGCTTGATGGCTATCGTTTCGTCTATCTCTTGCCGTTCGCACCGGACGAGATTTTCGTTGAGGACACTTACTATAGTGATGATCCTGTGCTCGACGCGGCCACGCTGGATATGCGGATTGATGATTATGCAGCGGCGCACGGCTGGCAGGTGGTAGCCACTTCCTATGTCGAACGCGGGGTGCTCCCGGTGGTCAGCGGCGGCGATTTCGCGGCCTATCTCGACAGTGGTGATAGCGATGCTGGCATTAGCAGAGTTGGCCTTCGCGGCGGCATGTTCCATGCGGTAACTAGCTTTTCGCTGCCCGACGCAGTCCGCACCGCCAGCGCGATTGCCGATGCGTGGCCGCTCAACGGGGCTGAATTGGCGCAGATGATGCGCACAACATCGCACGCGCGGTGGGCGGGAGCAGGATTTTACCGCTTGCTCAACAAGATGTTGTTCCGTGCAGCCGAGCCACATGAACGCTACCGCGTGCTGGAACATTTTCATCGGCTGCCCCAGCCGGTAATTGAGCGCTTTTATGCCGGGCAAACTACGGTTACAGACCGGCTGCGCATCTTGTCCGGGCGACCACCTGTCGCCATATTGCGCGCACTGAAGGCCATATTGGACCCCCAATGACGAAGACAGCAATCGTAATCGGCGCCGGATTCGGTGGTTTGGCGCTCGCCATCCGCCTGCAATCGGCGGGGATAGCCACGACGGTAGTTGAGGGCCGAGATAAGCCCGGCGGTCGCGGCTATTACTGGAAACGCGAGGGTTTCACGTTTGACGCCGGGCCGACGGTTATCACCGATCCGCCCTGCCTCCAGCAATTATGGGAATTGTCTGGCTCAGACATGGCGCAGGACGTTGAGCTGATGCCGGTCCAGCCCTTTTACCGGCTTAATTGGCCCGACGGGTCAGAGCTCGATTATACCAATGTCGAAGCAACGTTGCGCGCCGGCATCGCCAAGTTCAATCCTGCGGACAACGCCGGGTATGACCGGTTTCTGGAATATAGCGCGGGTGTCCATGAGGAGGGTTATATCAAGCTCGGCGCAGTGCCGTTTCTTGACTTTGCCTCCATGATCCGCGCCGCGCCTGCGCTGGCCCGCTATCAGGCGTGGCGCAGCGTCTATTCGATGGTGTCGAAATATATCAAGGATGAGCGACTGCGGCAGGCGTTCAGTTTCCACACGCTGCTGGTCGGCGGCAGCCCGATGAAAACCAGCAGCATCTACGCTTTGATCCATAAGTTGGAGAAAGACGGCGGTGTCTGGTTCGCGCGCGGCGGCACCAACGCCCTAATCGCCGGGATGGTCACCCATTTCGAGCGGCTCGGCGGGCTGCTCAGACTTGACGATCCGGTCACCGAGATCAGCACGCGCGGCGATCATGTAACAGGCGTTGTCACCAAAAGCGGCTGGGCGGCTGAGGCTGATGCGGTCGCGACCAATGCCGACATCATGCACAGCTATCGCGATCTGCTGGCGACATCGGCGCGTGGACGGCGGGCGGCGCGCAGCTTGGCGCGCAAGAAATTCTCGCCGTCGTTGTTTGTGGTGCATTTCGGGCTGAAGGGGGATTTCCCGCATATCGCCCACCACACGATCATCTTTGGGCCACGCTATAAAGAGTTGCTCAAGGACATATATGATCACGGCGTGCTGCCCGACGATTTTTCGCTCTATCTCCATCATCCGACGATCACCGACCCCGAGATGTCGCCGCCCGGCCATGCCAGTTTCTATGTCCTGGCGCCGGTTGCGAACATGGGTAAGCTGCCGATAGACTGGGCACAGATGGGGCCAGTGCTGGAAAAGCGCATCCTCGATGTCGTCGGTGCGCGGATGAACATCCCGGACATTCATGAGCGCGTGGTGGTGAAATTCCATTATTCGCCAGCGGATTTTGGCACCGACCTCAACGCGCATCTGGGCAGTGCTTTCAGCCTGGAGCCGCTGTTGACGCAAAGCGCATGGTTCCGGGTCCACAACCGTGATGATGTGATCGACAACCTCTATTTTGTTGGCGCGGGCACTCATCCGGGTGCTGGCATTCCGGGCGTGGTCGGCAGTGCAAAGGCGACCGCTGGGTTGATGATCGAGGACTTGCTCGGGTGAAGCGCATCGCCGTCTATTGCGGCTCTGCCACCCCGGCTAACCCTGCCTATATGGCGTTGGCCAGCAGCGTTGGTGCAGCATTGGCGCAGCGCGGCATCGGCGTCGTCTATGGCGGCGGGAGATTGGGCCTGATGGGCGCGGTGGCGGATGCGGCCTTGGCGGCCGGCGGCGAAGTGATCGGCATTATCCCTGAGGCGCTGGTTGGTGCAGAGGTCGCACATCGCGGCTGCACCGAACTGCATGTTGTGCCGGGGATGCACGAACGCAAACGGCGGTTCACCGATTTGTCGGATGGCTTCATCACGCTGCCCGGCGGGGTCGGCACGATGGACGAGCTGTGGGAGGCGATCAGCTGGGCGCAGCTGGGCTATCATAGCAAGCCAGTGGGCGTCCTCAACGCGCTGGGCTTTTACGACCATCTGATCGCGTTCAACCGGCACATGGCGGCGGTTGGTTTCGTGCGGGAAGCGCACCGCAGCATCATGATCGTCGAGCAAGAGATCGGCCCGCTAATCGATGCGATGACGGCCTATGTGCCCCATAAAACGATCTTTGCGATGAAGGCGGAGCAGCTGTGACGGCGGCGGTAATGAACCGCGCGGCGCTCATTACCTTTGCCCGCGACTCCATTGCGCGCGGCTCCAAAAGCTTTGGCATGGCTAGCAAGATTTTCGATCGTCGCACACGTGAACGCGCCTGGCTGCTTTATGCCTGGTGCCGGGCGTGCGACGACATTGCCGATGGCCAGGACCATGGCGGTACCCTCGATCGCCCGACCGACGCAGAGGAAGCGGCCCGGGTTGCAGACATCCGCCAGATGACGGACCTGACGCTCGCCGGCGAAACAACCGGCAACCCGGCCTTTGATGCGCTCGGCGCGCTGACCCGCGAATGCCCGATCCCGCGCCGGTTCATCGATGCCCTGTTGGAGGGATTTGACCGTGATGCCGCCGGTTGGCGTCCGCGCACCGAAGCTGACCTGTTCAGCTATTGCTATAATGTTGCGGGCGCCGTTGGCTGCATGATGGCGATCATCATGGGCGTGTCGCCTGAGGATGAGGACACGCTGGACCGCGCTTGTGACCTCGGCATTGCGTTCCAGCTGTCCAACATCGCCCGCGATGTGGCGGAGGATAATGCCGCCGGGCGCTGTTACTTGCCCGAAGAATGGCTGGTCGAGATGGATATGCCGCCTGGGCAGCATATGCACCCCGCCTATCGCGGGCGGTTAGCGGTGATCGCCAAATGGCTGGCCGAATTTGTCGAGATGTATGAGGCATCTGCGCAGATCGGCGCTGCCCGACTGCCGTTCCGGTCGCGCTGGGCGGTGCTGGCGGCGGCGGGGATATATGGCGACATTGCCCGTGAAGTGCGCGCGCGCGGTGACCATGCCTGGGACCACCGTGTCGTTACGTCACGCCGCGATAAGCTGGGTGAGGCAGGCCATGCGCTCATCGAGGCGATGCGCCCCAGCGCGACCACCCGCGATGCCCGGCGGCGGCTGGACCTGTGGACCCGACCGCGCTAGCTCTGGCTCGGGGCTGCTCTGAAGGATTTGTATGATGCGCATGAGCACGACCAACATCATCCTGCTGATCATTGTCCTGCCCATTTCGCTTTGGTTCGGCAGTTGGATAGGCAGCGAAATGCCCTTATTGGCGCTGCTCGGGCTAGTGGCGCTAATCGGATTTGTTGCTTGGGTAGTGCTCAGCAATAAGCAGGGTGCGGTCGTAACTGGCGCCGCCCGGGCAGACGCACTGACGATGCAGCCCTCTGCGGATTGCGCCCGCATTTATTTGGTACGCAAGGGATTTGTCGGCGGGATGCAGGGGATGAACATCAGCATCGATGATGCGTGGGAAGGGCAGATACGTTCCAATCATTTCATGATGGCCGAGGTGGCGGCGGGAGACCATCAAATTAGCGCGCGGATGGCCAAGCAAAGCGAAGCAGCGCGCGGCAATCATGTTGTGACAGTCGCGCCCGGCGGCTTTGTGGTCGTCGACATCGGGCTGGAAATGGGGATGGTGCGGATGACGCCATTTTTCAAAGAGATTACCGACGGGCTGGCTGCGAACGCGCATCTGAATCCCGCAAAGATGGCCGATTGGCTGAAACGGCCTTGATGCGCAAAGCGCCGTTCTAAGATGAACCCGCTCGAACAGGTCGCGGTGGCGCTCGGTGTCGCCAATATCGCGTTGCTGATCCGGCGCAGCATTTGGAACTATCCGTTCGGCATCGCGATGGTCGCGCTCTATTTCCTGATTTTTCGGGAACAGCGGCTCTATTCCGAAATGCTGCTCCAGATATTCTTCGCCGTGGTGCAAGTGGTTGGCTGGATCGCGTGGGCGCGGTCGGGCGGGCTGGATGGTGCGGTGCAGGTTGCGCGATTGTCGCGGGTTGAACGCTGGGCCTGGTCCTTCGGCGTCATCGTGGCGACAGCGTTCTGGGGTTGGGCAGTGTCGGTGCTCACCGATGCCGCAGCGCCGTGGTGGGATGCCGCCGTCGCCATGGGCAGCATTGCCGCGCAGATATTGCTGGTGCGGCGGATGATCGAAAACTGGCTGATGTGGATCGCGGTCGATGCGGTGGCGATTGGCCTTTACTGGACCCGTGACCTGCATCTGACCGCCGGGCTCTACACCCTGTTCCTCATCATGTGCATCATCGGCTGGTTTGAATGGCGGCGGGTGGAGCGGGCGGCACTCCCGGCATGACGCCGTTCAGCATCTGTGTCGCCGGGGCGGAGAGCACCGGCAAGAGCTGGCTCGCGGGCCGGATTGCGGCCCATTTTGGCGTTGCCGCCATCCCCGAATATGCGCGTGGCTATTGCGCCGAGCACGGCAATGCCCTGTCGCTCGACCAGCTGATCCACATCGCCGAGGTGCAGGACCGGACGATCCGCAGCAGCGTGCGCGATGCGATTGCCCACGGCGCGCCCGCCATCATCGTCGCCGATACCGACGCCGTCGTTACCGCTGCCTGGGTCCGCGAAATCCACGGCGGGCGACATCCCTGGTTCGCGCGCGAGCTGTTCGCCTTTGACCTGACGCTGGTCACCGACAACGATCTGCCCTGGGTCGATGACGGTGTCCGCATCCAGCGCGACAACACACAGCGCGACGCGTTCCGCGCGACCCTGATCACCGAGCTGGAGCAGCGCGGACGCCGGTGGGTCAGCGTCGGCGGCATTGGTGACGCACGGCTCGCCCACGCACTGGCTGCAATCGCGCTCCACACGCGCTAGTCACTAGGGCCAAAGCCCTATGCTGACAGGGGGGCAACGCCCTGCTATCGGGCAGCCATGACTGAACTTTCCCTGATCCGTAACTTCTCTATCATCGCCCATATCGACCATGGCAAATCGACCCTGGCCGACCGGCTGATCCAGCGCACCGGCGGCCTGTCCGACCGCGAGATGACGAGCCAAGTCCTTGATAACATGGACATAGAGAAGGAACGCGGGATCACGATCAAGGCCCAGACGGTGCGTCTGGCTTACACCGCGCTCGACGGCAAGACCTATCAGCTGAACCTGATGGACACGCCGGGCCATGTCGATTTCGCCTATGAAGTTTCGCGCAGCCTGGCGGCTTGCGACGGCGCGCTGCTGGTGGTCGATGCGGCGCAAGGGGTGGAGGCGCAGACGCTCGCCAATGTGTATCAGAGCATCGAGCATGACCATGAGATCGTCCCGGTCATCAACAAGATCGACCTGCCCGCAGCCGATGTCGACAAGGTGAAGGCCGAGATCGAGGATATTATAGGTCTACCCGCAGACAACGCCGTCCTGACCAGCGCCAAATCCGGCTTGGGCATTGACGAGGTGCTGGAGGCCGTCGTCACCCGCATCCCCCCGCCCAAAGGCGACATTAATGCGCCGCTCAAGGCGATGCTGGTGGATAGCTGGTATGACCCCTATCTCGGCGTCGTCATCCTGATCCGCGTGATTGATGGCAGCATCAAAAAAGGCCAGCAGATCAAGTTCATGCAGGCGGGTACCAGCCATCTGATCGACCGGGTCGGCTGTATGCGGCCCAAGATCGAGCAGCTGGAGGAACTGACCGCCGGCGAAGTCGGCTTCATCACCGCGCAGATCAAGGATGTGGCGCAGGCGCGCGTGGGCGACACCATCACCGACGCCAAGCGTCCCGCCGCACAGGCGCTGCCGGGGTTCAAGGAAGTACAGCCGGTCGTGTTCTGCGGCCTGTTCCCCACCGACGCCGCGGACTTTGAAAAGCTGCGCGAGAGCATCAGCAAGCTGCGGCTCAACGACGCGTCCTTCTCATTCGAGATGGAAAGCTCGGCCGCGCTAGGCTTTGGCTTTCGCTGCGGCTTCCTCGGTCTGCTCCATCTGGAGATCATCCAGGAGCGGCTGACCCGCGAATATGACCTCGACCTGATCACCACGGCGCCGTCGGTGGTGTATAAACTCAGCCTGTCGCGATCCAAAACCGAGGATGCGTGCGAGATGGAGCTGCACAACCCCGCCGACATGCCCGACATCAACCGGATTGCCGAAATTCAGGAACCGTGGATCGAGGCGACCATCTATTGCCCGGACGAGTATCTGGGCTCGATCCTGAAACTATGTCAGGACCGGCGCGGCGTGCAGAAGCAGCTGACCTATGTCGGCGGCCGGGCGCAGGTGGTCTATGAATTGCCGCTCAACGAAGTGGTGTTCGATTTTTACGACCGGCTGAAAAGCATCTCACGCGGCTATGCGTCGTTTGACTATCATCAGATCGGCCACCGCGAAGGCGACCTGGTCAAGATGAGCATCCTCGTCAACGCCGACCCGGTCGACGCGCTGAGCATGATCGTCCACCGCGGCACCGCAGAAGCGCGCGGGCGTGGGATGTGCGAACGGCTCAAAGATCTGATCCCCCGCCATCTGTTCAAAATCCCGATCCAGGCGGCAATCGGCGGCAAAGTGATCGCCCGCGAAACCATCGCCGCGATGCGCAAGGACGTGACCGCAAAATGCTATGGCGGCGACATCAGCCGCAAGAAAAAGCTGCTCGACAAGCAGAAAAAGGGCAAGGCGCGGATGCGCGAATACGGCAATGTGAGCATCCCGCAGGAGGCGTTTATCGCGGCGTTGCGGATGGGTGAGGAGTGAGCGCAACCCGCTATTTTGAGGAGCAGGTGATGCGTAAGCGCCCTTATCTTACCGTAGCCATGTGTCGCACGGTTCTTGCCAACCCGATCCGACGAGAGGTCCAACCCGATAACCGCATCCGTCACTGGGGCAGCATAACCTTGCCAGATCATGGCGAAACGCGCATCTTGCGGGTAGTAACGCTGGATGACGGCGTGACCCTTCACAATGCCTTCCTCGACCGAGGATTTCGCGAGAACGATATATGAAGCTGCATTATTACCCGGAAACCGACAGCCTTTACATCGAGCTGCGTGCTGGCCCGGCGAGCGAAACGCGAGAAATCGCACTTGGCCTGAACGCCGATTTTGATCCAACGGGCAATGTCATCGGTCTCGATATCGATGGCGCATCGGGCAAGCTGGACCTCGACACGCTAGAGACATTCGCGTTGCCGATTGGCGTTCTGAAAGCAGCGTGAGCATCCCGCAGGAGGCATTTATCGCCGCGTTGCGGATGGGTGAGGACGGCTGATGGGTGAAAAATCCGGCGCCCGTTTTGAACGCCATCGGCAGCCATGGACGACCGACGAGATCGC
>JANOPV010000171.1:0-23998 GCA_031422035.1 Sphingomonas sp.
CGCCGATCGTCGTGCCGATGGTAATGAATATCCTGAGGATCGAGCCACGATCGACGCCCATGGTGCGGAGGATAGCAATGTCGCGCGTGCGGGTCTTCACCAGCATGATGAGCGACGACACGATGTTGAACGCGGCGACGAGGATGATGATCGACAGCACCGTAAACATCGCCACCCGCTCCACCGCGAGCGCATCAAACAGGCTGCTGTTCATTTGCCGCCAATTGGTGATCTCAGCCCGGCCGGCCATGGCCTGTGCCAGCGGTTGCAGGATGGTTTCGACATTGTCAGGGTCGACCGTATCAACGCGGATCATGCCGACACTGTCGCCCGATAAGAGCAGCGTTTGCGCATCACCCATCGCCATGATGGCATAGGCTTCATCCAGCTGAAACACGCCCAGCTCGACAATCGCGCCGACCGTATAACCGATCTCACGCGGCACTGTGCCGAACGGCGTAGCACGCCCGGTTGGGTTGATGATGGTGATCCGCGAACCAACCTGCGCGCCCAGATTTTGCGCCAGTTGTGACCCCAGCGCCACCCGCTGCGACCCGGCAATGATACTGTCGAGCTGCCCGGCTCGCACCCGCGCGCCCAGCGTGCGATTGGATCGAATATCGCGTTCCAACATGCCGCGCACCAGCACACCCTCTGCGCGGCCGCGATGATTGGCATACATGGGTTGTTCGATCAGCGGGGTGGCGTCGGTCACGCCCGGCGTCGCACGCGCCTGCGCCAGGACATCGCGCCAGTTGTCGAGCCGCCCGTCATAGCCCTGGACCACCGCATGGCCGTTTAGCCCGACGATCTTGTCGAACAATTCGGCGCGGAACCCGTTCATCACACTCATCACGATCACCAGCGCAGCAACGCCCAGCATTACGGCAACGAAGCTGAAAATAGCGGCGACGAAGATGAAGCCCTCCCCCTTTACCGGCAATAGATAGCGCTTGATGATCAGGCGCTCATGAGGGGAAAGGAACATTGAGTAGGACTATCCAGACTATGGTTCTGCCGCCGCTCTAGGGCGTGCCCCTATCACGCGCAATGGTGACGGCGATGTCAGCGCCGTTGGCCAGCGCGGGCTCACCCCTGTTGCAAGATAGCTACAGATAGCGGCAAATCGGCAGTTTGCGCCGCTGGTAAGCGTGACAGTCTGCAAAACCCGCCATAGGGTCCGCCTCTGATACTGACGTCAGCAATGGCCAGGTTCAGGGAGGTTACCGGCGCGCCGCCCCATTAAGGGTGCTGGCAGACGCTGGGTCGACCGGTCTTTCGGGGGGAAGGCCGTCTCGTCACGCGAGCGCCCGGGTCCGTTTCGGCGGCCCGGGCGTCTCCTTTTTTAGGGCAGTGCGCGGCCTTATTGAGCCGAGCTACTCGCCCGATTCCGCAATCTCCGCGAGTGATGGCGCGTCCATTATGCGCACCCTGCCCTGTTCGCGGGTAATCAATCCGGTATCAGCCCATACCGATAGCTGCCGGTTAATCTGTTCGCGGCTCATTCCAGCAAATTGGGCAAGGTCGGTTTGATTGAGATCATGCCGGAGCAAGCCCGGCGCATCGGCCGTCGCCATCAGGCGGATCAGACAGCGGGCAAGGCGGGGGCCGGAGCCGAACGCGCGGTCGCTCTCAATGGTCGCGTTAGCCTGACGCAGCCGACTGGCCATTTGTCCGAGCAATTGCCACGCGAATTCGGGCCGGGCGGCGACAATGTCGCGGATCGCGGCGCGGTCGATCCGTAGTGCTTCCACCGGCGCAATGGCGATGACGCTGGCGGTGCGCTCAGCGCCGTCGAGCACGGCGATTTCGCCAACAACCGCGCCCGCCTCGAGAAAATCTAGCGTAATTTCGCGGCCGTTGACCGCGACCACGGCAACCCGGGCAACGCCGCTTAGCAGGATATAGACACAATCACCGGGATCACCCTGATGCATGATGGTGTCGCCGCGCGCGAAACTACGCTTGGTGGCGCGCGCTGCGATGACGTCGAGCTCCGCCGCGGTGGCGCTGCCAAACAGGCTGTGCGCCGCGATCAATCCGGCAAGGTCGGTCCCATTCATCGCCTGTCCCCTAAGCGCCTATCGCTAAGTGAATGATTCTGCCCGATCCCGAAGCGATGGTCCAGCGCCGCGCTTCAGACCAACCGGCTATGTTTCACCGCCGCGCCGATAAAGCCCTCAAATAGCGGATGCGGGTAAAATGGCCGTGATTTCAGTTCGGGATGGAACTGCACGCCGATAAACCAGGGATGATCCGGGCGCTCGACGATTTCCGGGAGTAGGCCGTCGGGGGACATGCCTGAAAAGACGAGGCCGCCGCGCTCCAACGCATCGCGGTAACCGCCATTGACCTCATACCGGTGCCGGTGCCGCTCGCTGATCGCGGCAGCGCCGTAAATGGCCGCCGCGTGGCTGTTTGGGGATAGGTTAGCGGGATACGCACCCAATCGCATCGTGCCGCCAAGGTCGCCGCCAGCTTCACGCGTTTGTAACCCCTCTGCGGTCATCCATTCGGTGATGATCCCGACAATCGGCGCGCCGCCAGTGCCAAATTCGGTGCTGGTCGCGTCGGCAATCCCAGCGGTGTTCCGGGCACCCTCGATGCACGCCATCTGCATTCCCAAGCAGATGCCGAAAAACGGCACGCGGTGTTCACGGGCAAAGCGCACCGAGGCGATTTTACCCTCTGACCCGCGCTCGCCAAAGCCGCCGGGCACCAAAATGCCATGCAGCGGTTCAAGCTGGGCAGCAATGTCGGCATCGTCCCCAGCGAACAGCTCCGCGTCGATCCAGCGGACATTGACCTTTACTCGATTGGCCAGCCCACCATGGGCCAAAGCCTCATTGAGCGATTTATAGGCATCAGGCAGCCCGACATATTTGCCAACCACGCCGATGGTGACCTCACCCTCGGGATGCTCCTGCCGGTCGAGAATATCGATCCAGCGGGCCATGTCGGGTGCGATGGCATCGGTGATGCCAAAGGCACGCAGCACTTCGTCATCAAGGCCCTCAGCATGATATTGGGCGGGCACGGCGTAGATGGACTTGGCGTCCAGCGCCGGAATGACGGCTTCTTTGCGAACGTTGCAGAATTGCGCAATCTTTGCGCGCTCACCCTCTGGCAGCGGCTTTTCGCAGCGGCACAACAAAATGTCAGGCTGCACGCCGAGCGCCGCGAGTTCACGCACACTATGCTGTGTCGGTTTGGTTTTCAGCTCGCCCGCCGCCGCGATGTAGGGCACGAGCGTGACGTGGACCGACACGGTGTTGCCGCGCCCCAGATCGTTCCGCAATTGCCGGATTGCTTCGATGAATGGCAGCGATTCGATGTCGCCAACGGTGCCGCCAATTTCGCATAGCACGAAGACGAGGTCTTCGGTCTCCGCCTGCGCAAACGCCTTAATCTCGTCGGTGACGTGCGGGATGACCTGAACAGTTGCGCCCAGATAATCCCCGCGCCGTTCGCGTTCGATGATCGTCTTATAGATGCGGCCTGACGTCACATTGTCCGATTGCCGCGCACTAACGCCGGTAAAGCGTTCATAATGGCCAAGGTCGAGATCGGTCTCCGCGCCATCATCGGTCACATAGACCTCGCCATGCTGGTAGGGGCTCATCGTCCCCGGATCGACGTTCAGATAAGGGTCGAATTTGCGAATACGAACGCGATAGCCGCGCGCCTGAAGCAACGCTGCAAGCGACGCCGCCATGAGTCCTTTGCCAAGGCTAGAGACCACGCCGCCGGTGATAAAAATGAACCGAGCCATGGGAGTAATCGCCTAGTCGTTCACAGGGGTCACGCGCAAGCGTCCATCGTCACCGACAGATAAAAACCTGTCGGCGGATCGCGCCGAATGACGATGGCGGTCTATTGCTGGAGCGGCACTGCTGGGTTGGCCGGGGCGTTCTTTGGCGCCTCAGGTGCTGCGGTTGCAGCGGCGGCTCCGGCCAGCGGATCGCCCGTATTCGTGCCGCCCGGCGCACCGGGGCTGAGCGGAATCTGGTTCGCCGTCGGAGCTTCAGGTAGCGCTGGCGCTGCACTGGTCGCCGCTTTCGCCGCTTCGGCATCGACCGTGCCCGCGCGGTGATTAACCGACGCCAGCACTGCGAGGACGACGCACAGCGCAACAAACGCCGCTGCCAACACCGCAGTCGCGCGGGTCAGAAAGTCAGCGGCACCGCGCGCAGACAGAAACCCGGCTGGACTGCCACCGACGCCCAAACCGCCGCCCTCAGATTTTTGCATCAGGATGACGCCGATGAGCGCAGCGGCAACAATGCCCTGAAGAACGAGCAGGAAGGTGAACATGGCGGATCGTTTCTCTGTAGCTGTGGTCAAGTGAGGCGCACATAGGGATAAGCGCCGGTTCGATCAAGTTGGCGCTATCATAGCAACGCTCAAGCGGCGGCAGCGCCGATGATTGGCACAAACTTGGCTGCCGTCAGACTGGCCCCGCCGACGAGCGCGCCGTCGACATTGGCGGTGGTCAGGATGCCCGCTGCGTTATCAGGGGTCACCGACCCGCCATAGAGAAGCCGAATCATATCGGCATGTGCGCCTAGCGCGGCGCGGATGGCACCGTGCATTGCTGCTATGTCCGCCAATGTCGCGGTGCGCCCCGTGCCAATTGCCCAAATCGGCTCATAGGCTATCGCTATCCTGTGCGCGGTCGCTGCGTCGAGCGCTGGCAGCGAATGCACTACCTGGCTCAAGACAAGCGCCTCAGCCCCGCCACCCTCACGCACCGCAAGCGATTCGCCAACGCATAGGATGACGTCGAGCCCCGCTGCGAGCGCCGCTTCGGCTTTGGCTTTCACCGTCGCATTATCTTCTCCAAGGCCGTCGCGGCGCTCGGAATGGCCGACGATGACGAGCCGCGCACCGGCATCTGCGAGCATCGCGGCGGATACCGACCCGGTATGGGCCCCGGCGGGCGCGGCGTGACAGTCCTGCCCTCCGACCGCCAAGTCCGGAGTTAAAGCAGCCATCGCTGCAACTAAAGTCGCGGGCGGGCAAAGCGCCACATCGACAGCTCGATACTTCCGTACTGCGCTCGCGATTGCCTGTGCCTCAACCAGAGTAGCAGTTGTGCCGTTCATCTTCCAATTACCGACAATCAGCTTTCGACGCATTGCAAACACCCTGTCCTGCTGGTTCCGCTGTGGGCCTAGCCGCGCGCAGAACGCCGCTCAACTCTGTTGTCGCTTGAAGCGGGGACGGCGCTTGCCTAAGGCACCACAGTATTGGTGGAGTGGGCAATCCGCTCGCCATCCTAAACAGGAATGA
This sequence comes from Sphingomonas sp., assembly GCA_031422035.1. Lineage (GTDB taxonomy): Bacteria > Pseudomonadota > Alphaproteobacteria > Sphingomonadales > Sphingomonadaceae > Sphingopyxis. The sequence continues at coordinate 5,293 of JANOPV010000171.1, forward strand.
CACCGCGCCATGATTACGACCATCCGCCGCTTGTTCAGTTCAAAAGTCGGCGCGGCAATTGCGCTCGGTTTCGTTTTGCTGATGGGGCTGGCTTTTGCCGTGACCGATGTCAACGGTTTCATGGGCTCTAACGCCAGCGGCGTTTCTGGCGGCAATGTCGCGCGGGTTGGCGAGCGCCAGATCAGCATCAACGAACTGCGCCAGCGTGTTGACCGCGCCTATACGCAGCAGCGCGAGCAAAACCCTGGACTTACGCGTGAGCAATTCATCGCCAGCGGTGCCATTGACCGCATCCTTGGCGAGCTGATCGATGTCTATGCGGTCGAACAATTTGCCCGGCAAAATGGCTTTGGCGTCGAGAAAACGGTGATCGATGCGGCGATCGCCTCAAATCCTGCCTTTGCCGGGCTTAACGGCAATTTTGATCAGGCGGCATTTGAAGCAGCGCTTCAGCGTAATGGCATTACCGCCCGCGATGTTCGGCGGGATATTGAAAACGCCGCGATTGCGCGCCAATTGATCGGGCCATTCGGCACCGTTACTGGCGTGCCGCGCAATGTCGCTCTGCCTTATACCTCGCTTTTGCTCGAGCAGCGCGAAGGTCAGGCGACCTTCATCCCTGCCGCGCGGTTCCAGCCGACTGTCGCGCCAACTGATGCGCAGCTCCAGACCTATTATCGCGGGCAGCGCACCCGCTATACCGTGCCAGAGCGCCGGGCGCTGAACTTTGCGCTGTTGGATGAGAGCGCAGTCCGCACCGTACCGCCAGTCACAGATGCCGAGATTGCGGCTGATTTTGCTGCCAACCCCGCGCAATATGCCGCGAGCGAAAGCCGCCGTCTGACCCAGGTGATCGCGGGCACGCGTGCGGTTGCCGACCGCATTGCCACAGCAGTGCGTGGCGGCCAGAGTTTGGCCGCTGCCGCTCAGGCCGCCGGGCTTGCGGCCGGGCCGGTAACCGCCGCCAATCAGGAGCGCTATGCAGCCGCGACCAATGCTGCGGCCGCGCAGTCGGTATTCGCTGCCAGTCAGGGCGCGCTGATCGGGCCGCAAGCAGTGCCGCTCGGCTTTGTGATCGTTCGCGTTGAAGGCATCGAAAGCCGCGCAGCCACGACCTTGGCAGAGGCGACCCCCGCAATCCGCACGCGCCTGGTCGAACGCAAACGGCAGGATGCGCTGAGCACCTTGTATAACACCATCCAGGATGCCTTGAATAACGGTTCAACCGTCGCTGAAGTGGCGCAGGAGCGCGGCTTGACGCTGCGCACGACACCGCCGCTGATCAGCAACGGCACTGCGCCAGATGATCCCGGCTTTCGCCCCGATCCGCTGATGCCCGCCCTAGTCGGCCCGGCCTTTTTGGCTGGCGAAGGCGATCCGGCGCAGATCATCACCTTGCAGGATAATCGCATATTTGCGCTGGTCGAAGTCGGGCGGATCATTGCCGCCGCGCCGCCACCATTGGCGCAGATGCGCGACCGTGTGATCGCTGACTGGCGGCTCGCCGAGGGCGCGCGCGCAGCCCGCAGTCGTGCCCGGGCCATAGTCGCTGCGGTTGAGGGCGGTACGGACTTTGCCGCTGCCGCACGCGCTCAAGCGTCAGGCGGCGGGGTTCAGGCCCTCGGCGGTCGGCGACTTGACCTCACCCGGTCGCAAGGCCGCGTGCCGCCGGAAATTGCGCTGTTGTTCTCGATGGCGCCAGGCACCGCGCGCACGTTGGAGATGCCGCTCAATGCGGGTTGGATGGTCATCAATCTGCGGCGGATCGTGCGCGGCGATCCTACCGGTAATGACGAGCTTATCGCAAATGTGCAGCAACAATTTGCGGGTGCACTGGGCAATGAATATGTCCAGGCGATGGTCAATGCAGCGCGCCGAGCGGTCGGCGTGTCGATCAGCGATGAGACGGTCGCTGAACTGCGCCGTCAGCTGACCGGCAGCGCCAACGCGCCGGTCAGCTAGTCACCGTCAATGGGCGCATCCCTGCCCCCTTGTGACCCTGCGGCGGCGCGGGCGACGCTGGCGAGCGGTCAGGCGACATTGCTGTGGGAAACGCGGATCGCTGACACGCTGACACCGATTGCCGCCGCGCTAAAATTGTTCGAGCCGGAGCGCGGCGATTGGCTGCTCGAATCGGTGGAGGGCGGCGAAACGCGGGGGCGGTACTCGATGCTTGGCCTCGCGCCCGATCTGTTGTTTCGTGCCCACGGCCGTGACGCAGAGATTAACCGCCACTGGGCGACCGACCGTTCGGCGTTTGCCGCGCTTGATACCGACCCATTGGCGGCATTGCGGACGCTGGCGGCGGAATGCCGGATCGCGGTTCTACCGCCGGGTTTGCCCTCTGCGCTCGCCTGCCTCGTCGGCTATTTTGCCTATGAAAGCTATGCATTGGTCGAAGCGCTGGTCCGACCGGACAGCGACCCACTGGCAGTGCCCGACATGCTGTTCGTCCGCCCAACGCTCGTGATTGTGTTCGACCGGCTGACCGATATGATGACTGTCGTCGCGCCGTTATGGCCGGGCAGCGGGCTGGACAGCGATGTAGCAATTGCTGCCGCTGAAGAGCGGATGGAGGCGGCGATTGCCCGACTGGAGGGGGCCGAGGTGCGGCGTCAGCGCCCGGTTGCCATCTCAGCCGATGCGGCTAGCCTCAGCCTACAACCCACCCTGCCAGCCGGGCGCTATGCGGCGATGGTTGATGCCGCGCAGGGCTATATCCGCGCTGGCGACATTTTTCAGGTGGTGCTGGCGCAGCGCTTCACGACGCCCTTTGCCCTGCCGCCGCTCGATCTCTATCGCGCGCTCCGCCGCATCAATCCCTCGCCGTTCCTCTACTGCCTCGACCTGCCCGGGTTCGCCGTGGTCGGCAGCAGCCCCGAAATCCTCGTCCGCGTCCGCGATGGCGAACTGACCATCCGCCCCATCGCGGGCACTCGTCCGCGCGGGCGCACCGACGCCGAAGACATCGCCAACCGCGATGAACTCCTCGCCGATCCCAAGGAACGCGCCGAACATCTTATGCTGCTCGACCTTGGCCGCAACGATGTCGGCCGCGCCGCTGCGCCTGGCACCGTGCGTGTCACCGACAGCTTCACCGTCGAGTTTTACAGCCACGTCATGCACATCGTCTCCAATGTGGTCGGCATGCTCAACCCCGACAAGGACGCACTCGATGCCCTGTTCGCGGGCTTCCCCGCTGGCACCGTTAGCGGCGCGCCCAAAGTCCGCGCGGCGCAGATCATCGCCGAACTCGAAAGCGAAGTGCGCGGGCCGTACGCCGGCGGCATCGGCTATTTCGCCCCCGACGGCAGCATGGACAGTTGCATCGTGCTGAGGACCGGCGTGTTGAAAGACGGCACGCTGCATGTGACGGCAGGGGCAGGGATCGTTGCCGACAGCATCGCCGCCAGCGAACAAGCGGAATGTGAAGCCAAAGCAGGCGCGCTGGGCGCGGCGGCGCGAGAGGCAGTACGGGTGGCGCACGAAACGGGGTATGGGCAGTGAGCGGTAACCGCATCCTCGTCATCGACAATTACGACAGCTTCACCTTTAACTTGGTCCATTACCTCATGGAACTGGGCGCGGAGGTCGATGTTGTGCGCAACGATGCGATTTCCGCCGGGCAAGCGCTGTCCTCGGGCGCAAGTGCCTTCCTGATCTCCCCCGGCCCCTGCACCCCGAATGAGGCGGGCGTCAGCCTCGATCTCGTCGCTGCCTGCGCCGAGGCGGGCCGGCCGCTGCTCGGCGTTTGCCTCGGTCATCAGAGCATCGGCCAGCATTTCGGCGGCAAAGTCGTGCGCGGCGGGTTGATGCATGGCAAGACGTCACCGGTCCGTCATGATGGCAGCGGGCTGTTCGCGGGCCTGCCCTCACCCTTCACCGCGACCCGTTATCACTCGCTGGTGGTCGAAGGCATCCCAGCAGATCTGATCGTCAACGCAACCTCTGATGACGGCCATATCATGGGCTTCCGCCACGCGCACCTGCCCATCCACGGCGTCCAGTTCCACCCCGAAAGCATCGCCACCGAACATGGCCATGCGATGCTGGCGAATTTCATGCGGATTGCGGGGATGACGCCTAGGGAACGGGCGTGACCGCGCCGCTGACCCTCCCCGACGCCGAGGCGCTGTTTGGGCGGATGATCGACGGTGACCTGTCCGATGCCGAAACTACCGACATCCTCATCACCATGGCGGAACGCGACGAAACGCCAGAAGAAATCGCCGGTGCGGTGCTTGCCATGCGTGCGCGGATGCTACGGATCAACGCCCCAGCAGATGCCATCGACGTCTGCGGAACCGGCGGCGATGGAGCGCACAGTCTCAACATTTCCACCGCTGTCGCCATCGTCGTCGCCGCCTGTGAAGTGCCGGTGGCCAAACACGGCAACCGCGCCGCGTCATCGCAAGCGGGTGCGGCGGACACGCTGGAGGCGCTCGGCCTCAACCTCGATCGCGCCAGTGACACGGCAGCGGCGACCCTCGCCGATCTCGGCATCTGTTTCCTGTTTGCGCAGAAACACCATCCCGCGCTCGCCCGGCTGGCGCCGATCCGCAAAGCCATCGGGCGGCGGACGATCTTCAATCTGACCGGTCCCGCGGCTAATCCGGCGGGGGTAACGCGCCAGCTGATTGGCGTTGCCCGGCCTGATTTCCTGCCGGTTTATGCGGCCGCGCTCGACCTGCTTGGCTATGTCGACGCGATGCTGGTGGCAGGCGATGAGCCACTCGATGAGCTGTCGATTGCCGGGCCCAGCAGCCTGATCCGCCTCGGCCAGCCAACCACCCGCATCGCTCCCGGTGCCGTCGGCCTGCCCTGCCACCCGATCAACGCCCTGCGCGGCGGCGACGCAACCTACAACGCCGCCGCCCTGCGCCGCCTCCTGCTCAGCGAACAGGAAACCGCGCAAGACCGCGCCTATCGCGACGCCGTCCTGTTCAACGCTGCAGCTGCACTGATGGTCGCGGGGCATGTCGATGATTGGCACAGCGGCGTCGAAGAAGCCGCCGAAGCCATCGACAAAGGGCTAGCTAAGGCGCTGCTCGACTGCTGGGTGGGCTATTGATGACCGCTCATGTCGGTCCCGAACGCGCCGAGGATCATGCCGCAATCCATGATCTGACCAGGCGCGCTTTTGCGCCGATGCCATTTGCCGCGGGTGATGAGCAGGCGTTGATCGGTGCGTTACGCGATGCTGGTGCGCTCACCCTTTCGATCGTCGGCTTTCATCGCTTGTTTCATAGCGAATGATCAGGAAACGCCAACGCCGTAGGCTTGCAGGCGCGCTAAAATCAGCGCGACCAAGCACATCGGAGTCTCGCTGCGCAACCCATTCAGTTTGGAGCGTTCGCCCTAGTCGTCCTCGCGCGGACCAAGCAAATCCTCGATTATCAGCGACACCAGCATCGCTTGACTGCTCACTCCGGCCTTAGCATAAATCTGGCTGAGCTGGGAGCGAACGGTGCCGACGGCGGCGCTACGCATCGCCGCAATCTCTGTCACATTGCAGCCCTTCATCGCGAACAGTGCAATTTCGGCCTCGCTGGCGGTCAACCGCCATTGGTCAAATCGCAGACTCATCTGTTCGGCAAGCGCCCCGCGCGCGATCGCCAGCGCCTGATCCCACCGTATCAATTTGCGGTTCATTTGCCGGGCATAATCAGCACCAACGACAAATCCTGCGATCAGCGACAACGCCACCACGCAATCCATCATAATCTCAAAACTGAAAACGTTCCGGGACTGCTCGCTGATGTCTATTGCCACGTCAGCTATGAAATACAGAGTGGCAATCGCTTGGGCCCCGACAACGGCCCATACCGCAACCAGCCGTGCGCTTGGCCGTCCATCCGGTGCTTTCATTGTTCGCATCATGCCACATCCGCTTAGAACTCACTGTATAAGCGCCTGCTTATAGGCTGGATCGGGCGACAAGCCTAGCGGTCGCGTGATGCCAATCCGGCGACCATAAGCGAGAATAGCTGTTATGACCGATCAGGCTGACGCCTCCATAACTCGCGTGCTGACAAAGGTTCCAGCAGTGACTTTGTCATTCTGGGTCATCAAAATCCTCGCCACCACCTTCGGCGAAACCGCCGGGGACAGCGTATCCATGTCGTGGTTGGGAGAAACCACAGCCAATGCGCCGGCCTCGTTCTGGCAGAGCGGCTATCTCATCGGCACGCTGATCTTTGGATCGCTGCTTGCCCTGCTCGTCACGCTGCAAATCCGCACCCGGCGCTTCAGTGCAGGGCTCTATTGGGCGACAATCATCGCGTCGACGACGGCGGGAACGACTTTGGCCGATTTTGCCACCCGCTCGCTGGGCATCGGCTATCCCGGCGGATCCATGCTGCTGTTCGCGCTGGTGCTGCTGTCACTGCTGTTCTGGCATCGCGCGTTGGGCAGCATTTCGGCCAGCTCGGTGCACGAACCGAAGGCCGAACGCTATTACTGGATAACCATCACCTTTTCGCAAACGCTGGGTACTGCGCTCGGAGATTGGGTGGCTGACGGACGGCTCGGCTATCTCGGCTCGGCGATCATTTTTGGCGCGCTGCTCGCGCTCACGGCATGGGCCTATTATCGCACCAGCATCAGCACAGTCGCACTGTTCTGGGCCGCGTTCATCCTCACTCGTCCCTTGGGCGCAGTGGTAGGCGACCTGCTCGATAAACCGATTGCACATGGTGGTCTGGAATTCAGCCGGATTGGTGCTTCATTCGCACTGGCGATTGCTATCGGCGGACTGATGTTGGCGTTTCCGCAAGACGCAGCGGAAATCGAGCGCCCCAAGGCACCCGGCCCCGAGGTAAATGGCAGCACCGATCTGCTCACGAGCATCCGATCACTGTTTTAGAGACATCCCGCACTTCGGCGCGTTGTCATGCAGAGGCGGCTTCGCTACTGCCCCGCTGACTATGACCAACATGCTCGCGGAAATTTGTGCAAAAAAGCGCCTTGAGGTTGCTGCGCGCAAGCCATTGGGCTTGTCGCACTGGTCGCCCCCCACGCCGATTCGCGGGTTTGAGGCAGCCTTGCGGGCCAAGGCGGCGAACGACTTTGCGCTGATCGCTGAAATCAAGAAAGCCAGCCCTTCAAAAGGCATGATCCGCGCCGATTTCTATCCGGCGGCGCATGCGCGCTCCTATCAGGCTGGGGGCGCGACTTGCCTATCCGTCCTCACCGACGCGCCTTATTTCCACGGACATGAGGATTATCTAGTGGCTGCACGTGCCGCTTGTACTCTGCCGGTCCTCCGAAAAGATTTCATGGTTGATCCCTGGCAATGTGCAGAGGCGCGCGAGATGGGGGCCGATGGCATCTTGATCATCGTCGCCGCGCTTGATGATGCCGCGATGATAGAGATTGAGCATGCAGCGCTGGCCGAGGGGATGGATGTGCTCATCGAAGTCCATGACGAGATGGAAATGGACCGCGCACTGACCGGCCTCCAGTCAAAATTGATCGGCATAAACAACCGCAATCTCAGAACGTTCGCAGTGGATCTTGCGACGACAGAGCGGCTGGCTGCGATGGTTCCGAACGATGTGCTGCTGGTCTGCGAAAGCGGCATAGCCACCTATGCCGATTGTCAGCGCATGGCGCGCCATGGCGTTCGGACCTTTCTGGTCGGTGAGAGCTTGATGCGGCAGGAAGACGTAGAAACTGCGACAAGAGCGCTGTTGCAGTCCTGATCCCAGACATATCCCCGAGCTTATCCACAGCTTGAATAACAGCCTTACTCACAAGGCAGACAGCTAGCTCTGCAAGCAGGCTTGACAGGCTCGCACTTTGTTTACTACATGTTCCGCGTCCGTTCCACGACAGGAGTCGTCCCCATGCTGACGCGCAAACAGCACGAGCTTATCTGTTTCATCCGTGATCGCCTCGACGAAACTGGCATTTCGCCGTCGTTCGAGGAAATGAAGGACGCGCTGAACCTGAAGTCCAAATCTGGCATCCACCGGCTGATCAGCGCGCTGGAAGAACGCGGTTTTCTGCGCCGCTTGCCCAATCGCGCCCGCGCGCTGGAAGTCACGCGGATGCCCGAAGGCTGGGAACGGACCGCGCGGGTGATCACGCCAGCAACAGCCTCCAGCGGTGCTGATGTGTTGCGCTTCCCCTCCCGTGCCACGCCACGTCCCGCAATGGTCGCCAATGATGTTATCGAACTCCCGCTGCACGGCCGGATCGCTGCTGGTATGCCGATTGAGGCATTTGAAGACAGCAGCCGGCTGAGTGTTCCTGCGGCGTTGCTCGGGCCAGGGGATCATTATGCCCTCGAAGTATCCGGCGATTCGATGCTGGAAGCCGGTATTTTCGATGGTGATTATGCGCTCATCCAGCGGTCTGACACGGCGCGCGATGGCGACATTGTGGTCGCGCTCGTTGACGGGCAGGATGCAACGCTAAAGTATTTCCGCCGGGACGGTCGGACTGTGCAGCTTGATCCAGCCAACGCGGCCTATGAACCGCAACGTTATGCGTCGGATCGTGTCTTGGTGCAGGGTCGACTGGCTGGATTGCTGCGCCGTTACAATTGACCGTATGCCGACTGGATCAGCTAGGGCTGGTCCAGCAGCTGATTGCCGGACGCACAGTCGACTAGCGGTGGTCAGCGTCGCCAGTAACAGTCGGCGGTGTCGCCCATGGTTTGCCGCGATCGCTGGCGCGGGCATAGGTGATGACGCCGCTCGATAAATGGATTGCAAGGCCGCCGGTTCCTGAGAGGGTTTGCCGGTCAGCACGCAACCAGCGCGGTGCACAGGCTTGCGGCAGCCAGCGGTCGGCAATGACGATGTCGGCGGCGGAGCAGGCGTCGATTAGCTGCTGCCAGTCACTTCGGTCACGGCTTAGCGTTGCCAGGATGGTCCAGTGCCTGCCGCCTCGCCGTATCGACCACCGGCAGAAATCGCGATTGCATTCAACGCCCGGTTGATCTGCGAGTGACAGCATGACTTCGTCGCTCCCAGCTGCCTCGCCAAGCTGGTCACGCACAAACTCGCCTGCCCGCCCGCGCAGCACCGCATAACGACCATCAGACAATTGGCTGGCGACATGGCGACCATCGCCGGTAATCAATATATCTGGGGGTTGGATACTCGCTGTCCACGCCAGCGATAGGGTAACTGGAATCAATCCCAGCCAGCGATGAGTTCGCTGCCACAGAAATACCCAGAGCCCGCCGCCAATTGCCAAGCCGAATGCGCCAACAGACATTGACGGGAAGGCCGCCACTGCGCCTGGCGCAGCGGCGACGGCATGTGCCAACACCAGCATTCCACTCAGTGACTGATCCACCACCCACCACGCCGGCGCGCCCAACCCGACGCTATCGAGCAACAATGCCAGCGCTTCAGCAGGCATGATGACAAACGTCGTCAGCGGAATGGCGATGATGTTGGCCAACGCGCCGTACAGTCCTGCCTTGTGAAAATGGAACAACGCAATAGGCATCAGTGCCACTTCAACAGCAACTCCGGTGAGCAACAGTCCACCAAATGCACGCCCCAGCTGCCGCACCCACGGTTCCTCCCGACGCATCAGCCAACTGCGCACGCGGGGCTGGTTGTGCAGCGCGATAATCGCCGTCACCGCCGCAAAGCTCAGTTGAAAACTCGGACCGGCGATGGCGTCAGGCCAGACGATCATGACGACAATCGCGCCCGCGGCGACCAGTCTGAGGGTTAGCGCCTCTCGCCCGATGGCGAGCGCAATGAGCACCAGCAATGCCGCCAGTAACGACCGAATTGTTGGCACCTCCCCGCCGGCGAGCAGCGTATAGCCAAGGCCAGTGATCGCACCGCCACCCGCCGCAATGAGGGTAAGTGGCCACCGCAGCGCCAGCGACGGAAACAGCGCCAGCCCCCGCAACAGCACCCAATAGGCCAATCCGACCGCCGCCGTGATATGCAGACCACTGATCGAAAGGAGATGCGCCAGCCCGCTGCGGCGCATCGCTTCATCGTCCTCTGGGCCAATGCCGCCGCGATCGCCCGTCGCAAGGGCCGCCGCAATGCCGCCCGCCCCACCAGCGACCCGTGAGCGAATATGCGCGGACAATTGTTGCCGCACTGTCACCCGACCCTGCGCCGCGTTGGGCAGTTGCACGTCGCCGAGGACACTGCCTACCGCACCAATGCCGCTAAACCATGCCCGCGCGGCGAAATCATAGCCGCCAGGCAGAGCCGCCCGGGGCGGCGGCATCAGCCGGGCGCGCAACCGAATGAGGCTGCCGCGTTCGAGCCGGGCAACGGCGGGCGCGGTGATCGGCATCGACACGCGCACTTGCGGCGGCAGGTCGGGTCGTTCGATCGGTCGCAGGAGTAGTCTGGCATTGCCGCGCGCCGGGATCATTTCAACATCGACAATCCGCGCATCAAAGCTGGCAACCACCGGGCGTTGGAGCACCGGGGCTGCTACCCGCTCCGCCCGCCACCACATCAGGGCAACACCAGCGGCAACCGCCAGTGCCCCGATCATCAACGCCTTTGCCCAGCGCAACCGGCCCGCCCCCCCGATCCACGCCACCAAGGCAAAGCTCAATGCAACAATGATAGCGCCGAGCCACGCGGTCGGCGTCGGCAGCAGAAACCATAGCGATATACCGCCGCCGAGGGCCACTGGCAGCCACAGCGGCAAGGCCTCCGCCTCCCGCTCCAGCCAGCAATCAGTCCGCTCAGACAGACCGCGCCCACGCCATGCTGCGAGTGCGAAAAAGCGGGTTTGAAGCTGTACGATTGCCATGCTAGGCCGCGCCCATTCAGCGCCGGGCCAGTCCCGACGTCTCTCGCTATGGTGAAAGGTAAAGTGCGTGGGCGCAACTGCAGTTGAGACCCTGGGTAAAGCGGGCGGCCCCACGCGCGTCGTCACCCGCTTTGCGCCTTCGCCAACTGGTTATCTGCACATCGGTGGCGCACGCACTGCTCTGTTCAACTGGCTGTTTGCGCGCCACCATGGCGGCACCTTTCTGCTGCGGATTGAGGACACGGACCGGGCGCGGTCTACCGACGCGGCGATTGCGGCGATTCTTGATGGCATGCGCTGGCTCGGGCTCGATTGGGATGGGCCGGAAGTCTATCAATTTGCCCGCGCGGATCGGCACGCCGAGGTTGCCCACTCCCTGGTTGCTGCTGGTCACGCTTATCGCTGTTACCTGACGCAGGACGAGCTGGCAACAATGCGGGCAGAAGCGCAGGAAAAGCGGCTGCCGTTCCGCGTGCAAAGCCCGTGGCGGGACCGTGATGCCGCATCCGGGCCTGCGGATTCGCCCGCAGTTATTCGCCTTAAGGCACCATTGACTGGTGAAACGTCGATCATCGATCGCGTGCAAGGCAGTGTGACGGTCAACAACGCGGAACTCGACGATTTCGTTCTGCTGCGGTCCGATGGCACCCCGACCTATATGTTGTCGGTGGTCGTCGACGATCATGATATGGGCGTTACCCATATCATTCGCGGTGACGACCATCTCAACAATGCCTTTCGCCAACTCGCGTTGATCCGCGCCATGGGCTGGGCTGAACCCATTTATGCGCATGTGCCGCTCATCCATGGCGCAGATGGCGCAAAACTGTCGAAACGGCATGGCGCACTAGGCGTTGATGCCTACCGGGACGAGATGGGGTTTCTGCCAGAAGCCGTAAATAACTATCTGCTGCGCCTCAGCTGGGGCCATGGCGACGACGAGATTATTAGCCGTGACCAAGCGATTGCGTGGTTTGATGTCGATCACGTTGGGCGCGCACCATCGCGGTTCGACGTCAAGAAGCTTGAGAATCTCAACGGGCATTATCTGCGCGAGGCCGACGATGCCCGGCTCGCAGCACTGACGATCCCGCTCATCGACAGCAATCTTGATACAGCGCAGGCAGCGCTACTTGCCAGAGCCATGCCGGTGCTGAAAATACGTGCAAAGTCTCTGCATGAAATCGCTGAATTAGCGGCCTTTATGTTTGCGCTTCGGCCATTGGAAATGGATGAGAAGGCCGCAATGTTGGTTGCTGATGCGCACGCTGGTATATTGGCCACCGCGCACTCGGCGCTGGCAGCGCTTACAGATTGGACAGCGGAAACCGTTGAAGCAGCCGTGCGCCAGTGCGCCGATGATGCCGGACTCGGCCTCGGCAAAGTTGCGCAGCCGCTGCGGGCCGCCCTCACTGGGCGCGCTACATCTCCGGGAATTTTTGACGTTCTCGTCTTGCTGGGTCAAGATGAGACATTGGCCCGCTTGGGCGACGCACTTACTGCCAGTTCTGCTGGCGGATCGGGAACAGGGGTAAAATCATGAGTGATACCGCAGCAAAGCTGGATTTCGGCGGGGTGACCCATGATTTTGCGGTTCTGAACGGCAGTGTCGGGCCCGATGTCATCGATATTCGCAAGCTCTATGCCCAAACGGGCGCGTTCACCTATGATCCCGGCTTTACATCCACGGCTAGCTGCGAATCTAAACTGACCTATATCGACGGCGATGAGGGGGTTCTGCTCCATCGCGGCTACGCCATCGGTGAGTTGGCCGAGCAGTCCAGCTTCATGGAGGTCTGCTATCTACTACTCAATGGCGAGCTCCCCTCGGCGAGCGAGCTGGCCAGTTTCAGCACCACCATCACCCGACACACCATGCTGCATGAACAGCTAGCCACATTTTATCGCGGGTTCCGGCGCGATGCCCACCCGATGGCGATTATGTGCGGCGTAGTCGGTGCTTTATCCGCTTTTTATCATGACTCCACCGACATAAACGATCCTGAACAACGCAAAATCGCCAGCCACCGGTTAATCGCTAAAATGCCGACTATTGCGGCAATGGCGTATAAATATTCGGTCGGGCAGCCGTTCGTCTATCCAGATAACTCACTGTCTTATACGGGTAATTTCCTTCGCATGACCTTTGGCGTGCCGGCTGAACGCTATGAGGTCAACCCGATTGTAGAGAAGGCGCTCGACCAGATTTTCATCGTCCATGCCGATCATGAGCAAAATGCGTCCACCTCGACCGTCCGTTTGGCCGGTTCGTCGGGTGCCAATCCCTTTGCGTGCATTGCCGCGGGTATCGCCTGCCTGTGGGGCCCGGCGCACGGCGGCGCTAACGAAGCGGCGCTCAACATGCTGCGCGAAATCGGCACACCAGACCGCATTCCCCACTATATCGCCCGCGCCAAAGATAAGGACGACCCGTTCCGGCTGATGGGCTTCGGCCACCGAGTATATAAAAACTACGATCCGCGAGCGACGGTAATCCAAGGGATGGTGCGTGATGTGCTTGGCTCGCTCGGGATCACCGATCCGGTGTTCGAGGTTGCCCTGCAGCTTGAGGAAATGGCGCTGAACGATCCCTATTTCATTGAGAAAAAGCTGTTTCCCAATGTTGATTTCTATTCGGGCGTCATCCTGTCAGCCATCGGGTTTCCGACGACCATGTTCACCGTGCTGTTTGCCCTCGCCCGCACCGTTGGCTGGGTCGCGCAATGGAATGAAATGATTTCTGATCCCGCCCAGAAAATCGGTCGCCCGCGTCAGCTTTACAACGGCCCGGTGCAACGCCCCTATGTGCCAGTCAGTCAGCGATAGCGTCAGCCAGCGATAGCGTCAGCCAGCGATAACGGCAGCAGGATCGTTCCATATGGGGAGATCGAGCGTGAACCGGGCACCCTGCCCCGGCGCACTGTCGAGGTGGATGTCGCCGCCCATGGCCCGCGCCAATTTTCGCGAGATATAGAGGCCTAGGCCGCTGCCACCGGCGTCGGTTCGACCGAGCCGTTCAAACTTCTCGAACAACCGGTCCTGATCTTCGAGAGCGATGCCCGCCCCCTGATCGGCAACCGTCACTGTCATCCGGCCTTCATGCTGTTCAACGCGCAGCCAGATTTGCGAATTTTCCGGTGAATAGCGCACAGCATTGCCAACCAGGTTGAGCAAAATCTGGAGCACGCGCCGAAATTCGGCAGCTGCCGGCGCCGTTTCGTCGGCATCGGGCGCATCAATAACGATTGTGCGCTCCTGCGCCTTCATCGCCAGCAATCCCGCAGCCCGACGCGCAAGGTCGGCTAAGTCCACGCGTTCGCGCGCAATGTGAAAATCGGCGCGTTCAACGGCCTGCAAGTCAGCCAAGTCATCGACAAGATCAAGCAGATGCCGCCCGGCCAGAGCAATGTCGGACGCATAGCGCGCATAATCAGCGCGAATCGGCCCTTGCAGCTGTCCGGCAATCGTCTCTGCGTTGGCGATAATGCGACCGAGCGGTTTGCGCATGGCACCATCGACGCGGAGCGCAAAGCGGCGGGGGTCGATTGCGCCGAGCATACCCATGCCGCCGGTGGCTTCATCGTCCTGCCCCAGCAGCCCGTTGAGCGGTGCATAGCCCCGTGCGGTGCCGACAAATCCGGTAAACCCATCCGGCCCAACCATCGGTTCGCCCGACAGGCTGACTTGCACCGCGATACCGTCTGCATCGATCATCCGGGCGCCCTGCCCAGTGAACATGCTCTGTTGGGCTAGTGCGAGGAGCAATGGAAACTGCCCATCGCTATCGGGCTGGAGGAGGAATATTTCGGTCAGTGGGTGCGAGAGAAAGTTACGGTTTGGCAACCGAAAGCCGTTCTCAGCGCTCGCCAGGACCAGCCGCAAACGGATGTCACAGGCCCAGTTGAGCAACAACTCTGCCTGGCGCGCTATGTTCGGGCCATCGACGGTAATCTGATCGAGCAACTGCTCTTGCCAATCCGTCAGTTCAATTCTGACGCCGTCGGATTCTGGCGTAAACCGGCCCATCGCCAACACATTAGCGTGGTCGGATGCAGCCAGCACCGGACGCTCGATGCGGGTCCGCAACCGCCCGGCAAGGTCAGCCAATCGCGCGATGCCCGGCAGCAAAAATGGCCCGTCAAGTGCGCCGCCCGCCGCGCGTTGAAGTGCCAACAGTGCCGGGTCAGCCTGCGTCAGCCGACCGTCATCGGCAACGAAGGCGCGAACCGTCGTCATCATATGCTGACGCCGCTAAAACGGCGCTGGGGGGGCGTAAACTTGCTCATGCTTGGTTGGCATTAGCCGAAACCGGTTAAGGCCGCCTAAACCGCAATCACGCTGATTTAGGCGAGTGGCGTTTTTGTGGGGATCGCTCCGCCGCGCCACAAGGCCGCCGAAATAAGCGCGCCGGCGACCGGCAGCGCAGCCAAGAGACCCCAGATCCATGCCCCAGCAGCCAGCGCAGCCAAAATAATTGCCCAGATCGACGGGGTGTCCGGCAACAGTCGCTGGTCCGCAATGCCCTTCGCCGCCAACTGGCAAGCAATGACCACTATAATCGCGAGGCTCAGCGACAGTGCCAGCCACACGGATGATCGCCCCAGGCCGTCGAACGCCCACGCCGCCCATAGCCCGAGGCATGCTATCGCCAGCAAGTCGATCACAGATGTAGCTTTGCCAACGAGCCGCAGCGCTCGCGATTCAGGCCTAAACGCGGACAGGGTTCGAGCGCATGCCGTTGCTAGTGCGCCAACCAACGCCGCACCCACCGCGACCACCGGACTGCTCAGCGCTGCGAAGCCGACCACACTCATGACTGCGCCGAGCATGCCGATCAACCTGGCAACCAAGCCCGCATGCAACCCGCGCAGCAACGGTTGCGCCGCTGCGCGCGCGATTGGCATCAACACCGCAGCCGTGACAATTCCCGCCACGTCTTCGGTCCCGGCAGATAATAGTCGCTGTTCGACGAGGGCCGCCGCTGCTGCGGTTTCGACCACCGACATATCGCCACGCTCAAACAGTTGTGGTTCGCAGGTGCTGGTGGGGGCGTTCGCCTGTATCGCAGCGCGAATCAACGCCAACTGCGGATCCCAATCACAGGGCATCTGCCTGAGCGCCGCCACGACCATTGAGTCCAACAGCGCCAGCCCTGCCCAGCGGCGATCAGCATCAATTCGTTCTAACGCTGACGTTGCCGGTGCGTCGGCCACCGCAAGCAATCTAGGCGCACCAGCAGCGCCGATGGTGAGCCACAAGGAGCGCGGCGCCGACAGCCCATCGGCCGCGAGCAGCAATTGCGCATTATCGGGGAGCGCCGCCAACACATCTGCCCCACCGCGCACAACTGTAACCGCCACTCCGCGCCCACGCAGCCGGTCCAACGCTGCGGTCAGAGCCGCCGGAACCGCGTCCACTAGTACCAGGATTGCGGTGCACCCTGCGGCCACCGCAGCATCGGCCTGTCGCTCCAGCACGGTCAACCCTGCCACCGGTAATAATGCGGCCAGCACAGAGCTATCCTCACGCCCATCGCGCACCAACCCCTGCGCCGACAGTAGCGCCACTAGCGGCATGATAATGATCGAAATGATGGTATCGGCATGGCACAGTCCATAGCATGCGCTACGCGCCGCTCCAGCCCCTGAAAATCGGGAAAAAAGCCACCGCAAAACTGGCTACTCTCAGCCCGATGGGCTAGGGTTACACCTGACTAAAAACCAAGCCTGAAGGGCATAGCATTGACCACTGATTCGCCTGACATTGTGCCAACCGCGCCCAATCACATCGCACCGATCGACATCATCGATGAGATGAAGGCGAGCTATCTCGATTATGCCATGTCAGTCATCGTCAGCCGCGCCCTGCCCGACGTGCGCGATGGCCTGAAACCCGTGCACCGGCGGATTTTGTTTGCAGCGCAAGAGGGCGGCTTTCTTCCCGGCAAGGCGTATAAAAAGTCAGCCAAAATCGTCGGTGATGTGATGGGTAACTACCACCCTCACGGCGACAGTTCGATCTATGATGCGCTCGCCCGGATGACTCAGGACTGGGCGATGCGGGTGCCCCTGATCGATGGTCAGGGTAATTTCGGCTCGATGGACCCTGATCCGCCGGCATCGATGCGGTATACTGAGGCGCGGCTGACCAAAGTTTCGTTGATGCTGCTCGGTGATCTGGACAAGGATACCGTCGATTTCCAGCCTCACTATGACGCCAGCCGGCGCGAACCACAGGTTTTACCAGCACGCTACCCCAACCTGCTCGTCAATGGCGCGGGCGGCATTGCGGTTGGTATGGCGACCAACATTCCGCCGCATAATCTGGGTGAGGTCATCAATGCCTGCCTCGCTTTTATGGACAATCCAGCGATCACGACCGACGAGCTGATCGAGATTGTTCCTGCTCCTGATTTTCCAACCGGGCCGTTGATTTTGGGCCAAGGCGGCGCGCGTTCAGCCTATCACACTGGGCGCGGCTCCATCATGATGCGCAGCCGTCATGTGATCGAGGAAAAGCGCGGCGACCGGCAATCGATCATCCTGACTGCGATCCCTTACCAGGTCGGCAAATCGAACTTGGTCGAAAAAATCGCCGATGCCGCCAAGGAAAAGCGGATCGAGGGGGTCAGCGACATTCGCGATGAATCCAGCCGCAAAGGCGTGCGGATTGTCATTGACCTAAAACGTGATGCCACGCCTGAGGTGGTGTTGAACCAGCTGTGGCGGCACACACCTGCGCAATCGAGTTTCCCGGCCAACATGCTGGCCATCCGCGCCGGGCGACCCGAGGTGCTGGGTCTGCGCGACATCATTGAGACCTTTGTCGGGTTCCGTGAGGAAGTCATTACCCGGCGCACCAAATTTGAGCTGGCCAAGGCGCGGGATCGTGCCCACATCTTGCTCGGCCTGGTCGTTGCGGTGACCAACCTCGATGAAGTGGTGCGGATGATCCGCGGCAGCGCCAGCCCCGCAGAAGCGCGTGCCGCGCTGATTGCTCGCGATTGGCCGATTGCGGAGATCGCGCAATATATCCGCCTGGTCGAAGCCACCGAGGCCGACGTTGAGGGCGACACCTACCGCTTGTCGGAAATTCAGGTGCGCGCGATCCTTGAGCTGCGCCTGCATCGCTTAACGGCGCTGGGCCGCGAAGATATTGCTGGCGAATTGAGCGAATTGGCTGGCGAAATAGCGGAATTACTCGCCATTCTCGGCGATCGGGTGAAGCTTTACGCAGTCATGCGGCAGGAACTGATCGAGGTGCGCGATGCTTTTGCGACACCGCGCCTCGCCGAGATTACTGCTGCTGCCGACGGCATTGACGACGAAGACCTGATCGAACGCGAGGAGATGGTGGTTACCGTCACCCTCGATGGCTATATCAAGCGCACTACCCTCGACAGTTTCCGGGCGCAGCGCCGCGGCGGCAAGGGGCGGGCCGGTATGGCGACCAAGGACGAGGATGTGGTGACCGAGTTGTTCGTCACCTCGACCCACAACCCGGTCCTGTTCTTCTCCACCCATGGCAAAGTCTATCGCATGAAAGTGTGGCGCTTGCCCGAGGGTGGGCCCGCGACTCGCGGACGGCCGATGGTCAATCTGTTGCCGCTAGCCGATGGCGAGACGATTTCTACCGTCTTGCCGCTGCCGGAGGACGAAGGCGAGTGGGGCGCGTTGAACGTTATCTTTGCCACAGTCAAGGGAAATGTCCGCAGAAATTCAATGGATAGCTTCGCTAATGTGCCAAGTAATGGTAAGTTTGCGATGCGCTTTGACGATGACTCAGCGGACCGGCTGATCGGTGTCGCGCTCCTTACCGAAGACGATGACGTGCTCCTCGCCACCAGGCTCGGGAAAGCCATCCGCTTTGCCGCCGATGATGTCCGCGAATTTCAGAGCCGCACATCAACAGGTGTGCGCGGTATGACATTGAAAAATCACGATGAAGTCAT
>JANOPV010000172.1:0-7064 GCA_031422035.1 Sphingomonas sp.
ATGGCAGCAACCGCAGTATCGAGATTGCCATGGCCAGAAATAACGAGCACCGGCAGCGATGGGTCACGGCGCTTGATCTCATCGAGCAATTCGAGCCCGTCAAGCCGCGAGCCCTCCAGCCACACGTCGAGCAATACCAGCGATGGACGGCGCTCATCCAGCGCAGCGAGCGCGGCGTCGCTGTGCGCTGCGGTGCGGGTCGCCATGCCTTCGTCTTCGAGGACGCCGGCGACCAGATCGCGAATGTCCTCCTCATCATCGACCACGAGAATGTCGAGCGCCATGTCAAACCACTCCAGGATCGCGTTGATCAATATCCGGCGCGCGGGTCGTCGGCAGGCTGAGGTGGACAATTGAGCCACCTGCTAGATTATCAGAGAAGCTTAAGGAGCCCCCATGTTCTTCAACGATTTTCTTGACGATTGCCAAGCCTAAGCCGGTCCCGCCTTCGCGCATGGTGACATAGGGTTCAACAATGGCATCGCGGTCGTCTGGCAAGCCGATACCGTTGTCGCCGATGCTGATGATCGCGTCGTCGGCGGACTGGCGGAGTGCGACGTCGACAATCCCGCCCTCTGCGCGGTGCCGGCTGATAGCTTCGACGGCGTTTTTGATGACGTTGGTCATGGCTTGGGCCAGCAAGCGGCGGTCGCACACGATGTGCAGCGCCGGGGCTGGCAGGTCGGTGGCAAAGCGGATTTCATTATGCGCAACCTCATGCAGAAACACCGATTGTTTGATGATGTCGTTGAGGTTTTCGTCACGGAAGCTGGGTTTTGGCATCCGCGCGAACGAGCTGAACTCATCGACCATCCGGCGCAGATCACCGACTTGGCGGACGATTGTTGAGGTCAGCCGCTTAAAGGTATCGCCCCCCTCCTCCATCGACCCGCCGAAGCGGCGCTGCAGCCGTTCGGCGGCAAGCTGGATTGGCGTTAGCGGGTTCTTGATCTCATGCGCGATCCGCCGGGCAACATCCGACCAAGCGGCGCGTCGCTGATCGGCGAGTTGCTGGGTAATGTCCTCCAGCGTGAGGACATGGCCAAGGTCGCTGCCAATCGCCTTGATCGCAAAGGTGCGGGTTTCGTCGCCAGTGTGAATGTCGATGATCGGTTCATGCCCGCCCGCCGCCAGCCAGTCGGCGATTTCTGGCAAGGTGCTGGCAATACCCGTGCCGACGAGCGCATTTTCGCCGCGGTCCAGCATATGATGCGCGGCGGTGTTGGCAAGCCGGATGGTGCCGCCGCGATCAAGCGAAAGCACGCCTGAGGCAACCGCAGTCAGCACCGCCTCGATAAACGCACGGCGGCTCTCAATCTGGTCGTTGGCGGTGAGTAGATCGCGGGTTTGTTCGCCCAGCCGCTCGGTCATGGTGTTAAAGGCGGTGGCGAGGGTCGCAATCTCATCCTGCCGCCCGGCGAGCGCGCGGACGCGCACCTCCAGATCGCCAGCCGCGACGCGTTCCGCCGCGCCGACCAGTTCGTCGATCGGGCTGGTGATGCGGTCTGCCACCAATATTGCCGACCAGACTGCGAGGCCCACCAGAAGGAGCGACCCGAGGTAAAGGGCGACAACAAAGCGGAATTGCAGTGCTCGGGAGCGGGCAAACAGACTGTTATAATCGTCAAGCACCGAACGGGCGCGGCGCATGGATTCGAGGCCCAGCACGCTTGAGCCGCGCGCCGCGTATAGATAGACTGGGCGGTCGGGTAACAGGCGCACGGTCGCCTCAAGCCCATCCGCGGTTTCATTGGCGACGAGGTCTTCCCCGGCGGTCAGCCTGGCGATTGTGGCTGCTGGCAGGCGATTTTCGGCGGCACGATTATCGGGGTCGATGAGCGCCATGGTCCGGGCGATGCCATCGCTGCCCAGTTCGATGATGGCGGATTCAGACAATTCACGGACCACCACCTGTTGCAGGTAGAAGTCGTAGAAAGCGTCGCTTTCAATGGGTGTCCGCGACAATTCTGCCCGCAGGTCGGTCGCAATGGCGATGGTATTAGCACCGACATCGCGCTTTTCGGTTTCAAAGAAATTCTGAGCGACGCTTACGGCGTTTTCAAACATCCCACGCGAGCGTTCCGAGAACCAGAAATCCATGCCGGACTGAAACAGGAAGGAGGCGAAGATCGCGACAAGAACGGTCGGCACCGCGGCTGTCATCGAGAATAGCGCCACCAGCCGAGTGTGGAGGCGTGCGCCGCCACGCGGCACTGGCCCTGCGCGCCGCAGAACGATCCGCCGCCCGGCAAACACCAACAGCGCCATGGCCGGCAGGAGGTTGGCCACCAGTAACAGCGCGACGGTGGTCGGTGAAAGCAGCACGCGGGCGTCGGTGTTCTGGACGATATAGGCGGTGGACAACGCAACCAAGATGAGTGCGATCAGCGCCGCAGGTTCACCAAAGCGCGCCCACTGGCTGTGCTCACGCGCCGCAAATAGCGGCGGCGCCGATGGCACGCTTGGGGTCATGGGGCCCGATGAGGCAGCCGAAGTCATTGTGGCGCGGTTACCGCATTTGTGTGGCGGAGAAAACACACAATGCGATGAATTGGCCACAATGGCCGGTGGAATGCGGTCAACCGGCGCGTTTTTGCCGCAAAGTGTTGCGGTTTATGCCGAGCAAGGCGGCGGCCTTGAGCTGATTGCCGTCGGTGCGATCCAGCGCATCGGTGATCACGAGCTGTTCAACGCGCTGGATCAGGGCTGCGTATAAGCTGCCCTGCCCGGCGGCGGCACGCGCCGGATCGCTGCGCAGCCAAATCTCGACAGCGTCCGACAGCGCCTTGTCTGGGTCGTTCGATTGCACGTGACCGCCCGCGACGGCAACGCGGGGTTCAGTGGAGAATTGCACGAGCAATCCCGACACGTCGGCGGCTTCGATCTCATCGCTGCGGGTCAGGAGCACCAGTCGCTGAATGATATTGCCAAGTTCGCGGACGTTGCCCGGCCAGTGCCAATCCTGCAGCTGCGCCGCTGCGCCATCGCTCAGCCGTTTCATCGGGAGTCCGGCCACCAGCGACTGATGCAGGAAGTGCCGGGCCAGTGCTGGAATGTCGCTGCGCCGGTCGCGCAGCGGTGGCAGTTGCAGCGGGATTACATTGAGCCGGTAATAGAGATCCTCCCGGAATCGGCCAAGGGTGACGAGCAGCTGAAGATCCTGATTGGTCGCGGCAACGACACGGACGTCGGCGCGGGCACTGCGCGATGCACCGACGGGCGTGAAGTCGCCATCTTGCAGCACACGAAGCAGCCGGGTTTGCGCATCGAGCGGCATATCGCCGATTTTGTCGAGAAACAGCGTGCCGCCGCGCGCCTGCTCAAACCGCCCGGTTGAGCGATTGGACGCGCCAGTAAATGCACCTTTTTCGTGGCCGAACAGTTCGGATTCAATCAGTTCGCGCGGGATTGCTGCCATATTGACGGCAACGAACGGCCCATTGCGGCGGCGGCTCGACCGGTGGATGGATTGGGCGACGAGCTCTTTGCCGGTGCCAGATTCGCCCAGAACAAGCACCGAGAGGTCGGTCGGTGAAACGCGCGCGATGATCCGGTAGACCTCCTGCATCGCGGCATCGCGCCCGATGATCGGGAGGTCGGTGGCAACCGGCTGGAGCAGCTGGCCATCGTCGGGGTGGGCATCGGGGCGAGCAGCACGGCGGCGGACAGCGGCGCGCAGGGCGGCCAGCAAGTCGTCGAGGTCGAAGGGTTTGGGGAGATATTCGAACGCACCCTCCTCAGTCGCGCGGACAGCGGTATCGAGCGTGTTTTGCGCCGACAGGACGATGACCGGCGGTAAGTCGCTGTCGAACATGCGTTGCGCCAGCCCGTCGAGGCCGTTGCCATCTGGCAGCATGACGTCCGTTATCATGGCATCAAAGCGGGTGTCGGCGAGCAGCTTGTCCCGCCCGGCAAGCGTATCGACGACTGCTGCGCGTGCGCCCTCCGCCATGATAGCCACCCGGATGACCGTGGCGATAGCCGCGTCATCCTCCACGACTAAGATGTGTGCGCCGTGCATTATTGGGCCCCTTGTGCCGTGGTGCCGAGCTGGAAACATAGCCGAAACCGAGTCCAGCCATCGAGCCGGTCATGCTGGATGAGGCCGCCCATATCGCGCATCAGCTTATCGACTAGCGCCAGGCCAAGCCCCTGCCCATCGCGCTTGCCGGTCACGAATGGATCGAACAGGACGTCGGCAAGATGGTCGGGAACACCGGGCCCGTCGTCGAGCACCGCGAGTTCCACCGGCAGCCCGACATGGCCGCGCCCGTCGCCGGCATCCCAAGCAAAGCCGTGGCGGTAGCCAGTAGTCAGACGGATGGTGGCGATGTGCCCCGGCAGCGCCGCCTCGCTGGCATTTTTTATCAGATTGATGAGCACTTGCACCAGCGCATCATGATTGGCGGCGATGGGCGGCAGGGACGGATCGAAGCGTTCATCGAAGCGCGCGGCGCTGGCAAAACCGGCCTGAGCGATTTCCCGCGCCTGGCTGATCGCAGGGAAGATATTGAGGGGGCCGACCGGCAAGGGCGCACCGCGGGTGAAGCTTTGCATCGAATCGATAAGTGCGGCAATCCGGTCCACCTCGCCGCAGATCAGTTCGACCAACGGCGCGCCCTCCGGTGCTGCGTGGCGACCAATCAACTGCGCGGCACCGCGAATGCCCGAGAGCGGGTTTTTTATCTCATGGGCGAGCATGGCCGCTGCTGCTGCTGCTGACCGCGCCGCTGCACCCGGGCGCATCCCGGCATCACGCGCAGTTATGGGCACCTGATGAATGGCAAGAATGCGGCTGCCATCGTTGCTCTGCGCTGCACCGACGATGATGTCGCCATAGGTGGGCATGGTGCCAAATACGGCGAGCTCAGCAGCGAACAGGCGCGCGCTGGCGGCGCTGTCGGCAAGGATGCGGGCCATGCTACCCTGCTTATGCCCGCGCACCAGGGTGGCGGCGGACCGGCGCAGCAGCGCGCTGCGCGACCGGATGAGGAGCGCCTCAGCCGCCTGATTGACGTCGATAATGCGGCCATCGGCATCAACGATCAGGGTGGCGATGGGATGCGCCTGAAACGCGTCGGTAAGGGCGGTTGCAACCGGCGTTGCTGGCTGCCGCATAGCCACGCTTACGCCGCCGCCCGGCTGAGCCATGGATCGTAAAACTGGGCAAGCGCATCGAGCACGGCATCGGCGTCGGCAATGAAATTGGCGCGATTACGGAATTCGGCCGAGCCATGGAGGCCGCGCGTGTACCAGCCAAGATGCTTGCGGGCGATCGGGACGCCGACCTGCGGCCCGTAATGCGCCATCATCGCGTGATAATGTTCGACGATGAGGTGATACTGTTCCTCAATCGACGGATCAGGCAGGACCGTGCCGTCGGCGAGCCAGCGCATCACCTGCCCCAGCAGCCAGGGGCGCCCATAGGCCCCGCGCCCGATCATCACCCCATCAGCGCCGCTCTGGTTGAGCGCTGCATCGACGTCAGCCAAGGTGCAGATGTCGCCGTTGACGATGACGGGCACCGAAACTGCGGCCTTTACCTTGGCAATAAAGGCCCAGTCCGCCTCGCCGCGATACATCTGATTGCGGGTGCGGCCGTGGACGGTGATGAGCTGTGCGCCCAGATCCTCGGCGATATGCGCAAGTTCCGGCGCGTTGAGGCTGGCATGATCCCAGCCCATGCGCATTTTGACGGTGACCGGAACATCGACTGCGTCAACGGTTGCTTTGATAAGACTGGCAGCAAGTGGCAGGTCGCGCATCAGCGCTGAGCCGGCATCACCGTTGACAACCTTTTTGACCGGGCAGCCCATATTGATGTCGATGATCGCCGCGCCGCGTTGTTCATTGAGTTTTGCCGCTTCGGCCATCTCCTCCGGATTACAGCCAGCCAGCTGCATCGACACCGGTTCCTCCACCGCATCCCACGCCGCCTTTTGCAGCGACTGGCGGGTCTGGCGGATCATCGCCGGGCTGGCGATCATCTCGGTGACGTTGAGCCCTGAGCCGTAGCGGCGGACGAGCGTGCGGAACGGCATGTCGGTCACGCCGGTCATCGGCGCGAGAATCACCGGATCATTGATCGTGATCGGTCCGATGGTGATCGGGCGTAGGCGTGGGGTGGGCGCGGCGGTTGACACGGCGTGATACTCGTTCGCTGATGTGACCCGATGCCCATCTGCCTAAAAATCAGGCAGCGATTATCCCATTATGCCGCACTGCACAAGTTACCGCGTCGCGTGATCCTTTGGCGCAGAAGACATTCGCGCTAGAGCGCGCGTCATGAGTCGCACTGGAACATTTGCCGCCATCATTGTTGCCGCTGGCCGTGGCGAACGCAGCGGACTCGGGCAGCCCAAGCAATTTGCGCTGCTGGCCGGGCGACCGGTGCTGCGGTGGAGCGTCGAGGCGTTTGCGCGGCATCCATATTGCGCGCAGATTATCGTGGTGACGCAAGACGAGATGGCCGCGCAGGCGGCGTTGGCGCATCTTGCGGTGACCTATGCAGTGGGCGGCGCGACGCGGCAGCAATCGGTGGCCAACGGCTTGGCGGCGTTGGCGGCATCAGGCGACGGCGCGCCAGCTCTGGTGCTCGTGCATGATGCCGCGCGCCCTGCTTTATCCGCGGCGGTTATTGATCGGCTGTTGGCGGCATTTGTCGATAGTGAGATAGCGGGGGCGATTCCCGCCCTGCCCATCGCTGATACTCTGGCGCGCGGTGGTGCGGAGCTCGGCGCAACGGTTGCGCGCGATGATTTGTGGCGGGTGCAGACACCGCAGGCGTTTCGATTGGTGGCGCTGGAGGCGGCCCATGTGGGCGCGGCAGGGTCAGCAGCGACTGATGACGCCCAATTGGTGCGAGCAGCGGGCGGTAAGGTGGCCATTGTCGCGGGTGACCCCTTACTCGACAAAGTGACGCAGCCTGGTGATTTGGAGCGCTTGGAGCGGTTGTTGACAGGCGACGCGGCTCATGGCGAAGCGCGCACGGGGATGGGCTATGATGTCCACCGGCTGGTGCCGGGCGACGGCGTGTGGCTGGGCGGCGTATTGATCCCGCATCA
>JANOPV010000173.1:0-2136 GCA_031422035.1 Sphingomonas sp.
CAATTTGTTCATCCGCACTTAAGCCCAATGTGGCCACCGCTGCATCCTTTCGCTATCGTGTCGAACGAGCGATATGGGGCGGGCGTAGCAATAATGCCAGCCCTTCAAGTAGCGCTTGCCGCACCCATACTTCAATGCTAATTGCCCGCCCCTGTCCCCGGAGGAGCGTCGAACGCCCCGCCGATCCGACACGCCAGAGCGGGCGTAGCTCAGGGGTAGAGCACAACCTTGCCAAGGTTGGGGTCGAGGGTTCGAATCCCTTCGCCCGCTCCAACATTAACACTGTAGTTGGTGGTGACGGGTTTGCCGGTGGCGAGCGCCAGCATCGTGTTCAGGCGGCCGGTGACCTCAATCGCCACGCCTTTGGCGCTGTCGAGCGCGGGGGTGATCAGGACGGTGTCGATCAGCGCGCGCAATTTGGGGATGGCCTCGAGGCGCGCTTCGGGGTTTTCGGCCACCGCGGCGTTCAGTTTTTCGACCTGCGACCGGTAGTCGGCGATGACGGTGGGGTGCAGCGCGACGACGGGCAGTTGGTCGATTGCCGCCGCCAGCGCGTCCCGTTCCCCCCGCGCCCTGCCCAGCACGTCGCGGATTTCCACGAACTGATCTGCCCCGTCGGCCACCGCCATCACCAGCCGTTCCACCTTCGCCACCGCATCCCGGTGCCGTTTTTTCAGCCGCTCGCCTTCGCGGTCCAGATCGCGCGACCGGCGGGCGTGTTCGTGATGATATTCGCGCACGTAAATTTCGACCAGTTCGGGATCGAGCATGTTCTGCTGAAGCCCGGTCAGCACCCGCGCCTCCATCACGCGGCCCGACACGATGCGGTTGTTCGCGCAGGCGCTGGGTCCGCCCTCACGGTGGCGGGTGCAGCCCCAGCTGGCGATGCCCCATTTGTTGGTGCCGCGCACCGTCGCGCCGACATGCGTCTGTCGGATTTCTTCGCATAGACGGCTTCGTCAAGCTGGATTAGGGCGAAGACATGTCAGTTTCACTTTTGCGTCTCGCACCCGTCGGTGTGATCGGCCTTTGCCTGTTGGTGTTCGTTGCGCAAACGATGAGCCTGAACGGCGCGATTGGCAGCGATACTGTTGTTTTTCACGACGCAGTTAAGCGGGCAATGGCTGATCCCGCGCTGCTCTATCATGATGAACGCGGCGTACTGGGAACCGCGCGCTCGCTGTTGGGATTTCTCTACCCACCGCCCAGCATCGCCATGCTGCTGCCGTTCGGCCTTGGCTCGCTCGAACAGGGCCATGCCATCCTCAGCTGGGCGGCGCTGATCGCGGCGATTGGCTCGGTGTTCGGCTGGTTAGTAATGGCGCAGCGGCTGGCTTTGGTTGCCACCAACGGCATCGAGCGCACGGCGCTGATCATGATGGCTGTTATCACCGGGGCGGTTTTCACTTGCCGATTTGGCCAGGTCGATACGCTTATCCTTGCCATGGTCACCGGTGGTGTGTGGCTGGCATTGCAAGGTAACCCGCGTTGGGGCGGAATCGTGTTAGCCGCTGGCAGCTGGATAAAAATCTATCCCGCCCTCTTGCTGTTGCCGTTGATGGTCCACCGCGAGACGCGCTTTGCATCGATCGTTGGCTTTGCACTAGGCGGGTTTGCGATTTTGATTGTTGCGCTCTTCGTCTTTCCGCTGGGGGCATGGCGCGATTTCTTTACCATGCTGCCGATCATGGCTGAACGCACCACCGTCAACATCGACAATCAGTCGATTGTCGGCATATGGGCACGGACCGTTGTTCCAGACGTTCAGTCGCTGACCAGTTATGATGCCATCGTCGTGCCGCCAGCCTTGCGTGCAGGGGTCATTATCGCGGCTCTTGGGACCATTGCTGCCTTTGCTTGGCATGCATGCAGAATGGGCGCTTCGTCGCTTTGGGTCTGCGCCGCTGCCACAGCCATCATCAGCCTGATCTCGCCGTTAGGATGGGGACACAGCTACGCCTATGTCTTGCCTCTGCTGATCCTGTCGATCGCCATGGCCTGGCACCACAGGCGCTGGGTTGAGCTCATGCTTGTTTGCGCGATCTGGGCTGCGTTGGTCGTCCCGTCGCACCGGCAATTTCCCGGCCTGTCGTCAGACGGTATCCTGTGGCACCTTGCCTATGCGCGCTATGCCAT
>JANOPV010000174.1:0-4530 GCA_031422035.1 Sphingomonas sp.
GACCCTGCGGCATGGGCCAGCGCCCGGGCAATCAACGAAGCGATGATCGCCTTCGCCCTGTCGGTCGGCGGCACCTGCACCGGCGAACATGGCATCGGCATCGGCAAGCGGCCCTTCCTGCTGCGTGAGCATGGCGCGGATGGTATTGCGGTCATGCGCCGGATCAAACAGGCCCTCGATCCCGATGGCCTGATGAATCCCGGCAAAATATTTCTGGATTAAACCTTCAATATCCAGCCGCGCCGTTTCAGCCATGGCAGCAGCGCACAGCTGATCGCTGCCGCAATCACCGCATAGAGCATCGACGCGGCAGCGGGGGAGAGGCCGGTGCTCACCAGTGCCTGATAGGTCACCTCCCAGATGCGCTCACCCGACGGAAGCTGCCGGAAAATGACAGCGATCAGCAGCGTGTGGACGACGTAGAGGGTCAGCGCCGCCTGCCCAAGGGTGACGGTCCAAGCGGCAACGCGGTTGCCGCCGATCACCGGCCACAGCGCGCGTAGGGACGCCCAGATGACCAGTCCGCTGCCGCTCGTCACCAGCGCAAAACTCGCCGTCCACAAATTTTTGTTCAGCGGCAGCCACGGTGTCAGCATCAGCCCGCCGACGATGAGCGCAGCGCCGATGGCGCCGAGCAGCGCATGCCCGATGCCGCGCGCTTGGATGTGGCGCATGACCGCGAGGCCGATCAGCGCATTGGCAATTGCAGGCAGCGTCGACAGGATGCCCTCTGGCTCCCACGTCTGACGCAACACCCGGCCGGGGATGAAATTCTGGTCGAGCCAGCCGCTAATCCCCATGCCCGGTGCCATGCTCGGCGCGCTGCCCGCTGGGGAGCCGACGTGGAGCAGCATGAAACTATGGATGGCGAGCAGGCTGACCGCGAGCAAGAGGGCGATCCCTGCGCCCTTGCGCAGCGCAATGACGCCCGCGCAGACGAGATAAACGATGGCAATGCGTTGCAGCACGCCGGTCCAGCGGATCATATCCGGATCGAGCGTCGGGCGGATGGCGAGGCTGAGGCCGACGCCGATCAGGAACAGCAAAGCAGTGCGCCTAAGAATGCCGCCCCAGCTGAACACTGCGCCGTGTCGTTCGAGCGCCAGCGGGGCCGACAGGCCAACGATTAGCAGGAACACCGGAAAGACAAAGTCAGCCAGAGTGACGCCGTTCCATTCGACATGCCTGATGAAATCATAGGCCGCGTCGCCATTGCCCTGGACATTGACGAGGATCATCAGCAGCACATCGGTCCCGCGAAAGCTGTCGAGCGAAAGGTCGCGCGGAGGCTTTCCAGTTACCATCAGCTCACCGAAAACCCGCCGCGCAGTTCACTAACAAAGTCATAGCGATCGCCGCGATAGGCCGAACGGGTGAATTCCACCGGCCGACCATCGGCGAGCCGGGTGACCCGCTCGATCCGCAAAATCTCGCTTTTCTCGGGAATGTGCAGCAGCCCGGCCTCACCGGGCGTCGCCAGCGCGGCGCGGATGCGCTGGGTGCCACCGACTGGGCGGTTGCCACCAGCAGCAAGCGCATCATAGAGCGAGTCTCCCATCGCCGCGATGTCGGGCAGAAATTGCACCGGCACCACCGCGTTTTCAATCGCCAGCGGTTCCCCATTGGCCAGTCGCACTCGGGTCAGGCGAACGACCGCCGCTCCTGCGACAATCTCCAATATGCGGGCCTCTTCATCGGATACCGCAGACAAGGCCTTTTGAATCCAGACCACCCCGGCGGTCGCCCCGCGTGCCGCCGCGTCCTCGCTGAATCCGCTCAGGAACGAGCCAGGCGCCTCGATGCGCGGCGCAACGAACGTGCCGGAGCCGCGCTTGCGCACCAATAAGCCCTCGCCAATCAACTGATCGATCGCCTTGCGAATGGTCACCCGCGATGCGCCCATCAGCATGCATAAGTCGCGTTCGGATGGCAGGGTATCGCCCGAGCGGATTTCCCCTGCCGCGATCTGTTGCCGCAACAAGCTGGCGACCCGCAGATAAATCGGCGCATTGCTCAGTTCGCTGGTGATGGCGCCGCCCGCGTTCATCGCGCGGCTCGCCGTTGATCTTGCAGTGCATCAATCGCCGGCCGCAACCGCTGTCGATGGTCGACAAGCAGCACCGCCGCCGCCGCGGTATCCATTCCCATCGCAATCAGCACCGCAGTTTTAATGTCATGCCCGGCCGCCTCGACCGCGCGCACCGCCGCTGCCTCATCACAGTCGGTCAGCCGCTGGACCATGCCATGCGCCCGCCCCAACAGCTTGGCATTGGAGATCACCATGTCGACCATCAGCCCGCGATAGACCCGCCCGAGCCGCAGCATCACCGCGGTCGACAGCATGTTGAGGACGATCTTTTGCGCGGTCCCCGCCTGCATCCGAGTGGAGCCCGCCAGCACCTCACTGCCGGTATCGGCCAATATCGCATGCGCCGCTGCGGCCAATATCGGCGTGTCAGGATTGTTGGCGAGACCGATAGTCAGTGCGCCCGTCATCCGCGCCGCTTCCAATGCGCCCAGCGTGAACGGCGTCCGCCCGCTTGCCGCCACGCCGATCACGACATCCTTTGGCCCTAGGTCATGCGCCGCGATCTGCAGCCTCGCATCATCGCCATCATCCTCTGCGCCCTCAGCACTGGTTGCTAGTGCAACCATGCCGCCCGCCATCAAATAGCGCAGACGGCTCTCCGGCCAGCCAAAAGTCGGGCCCAGCTCAACCCCGTCCTGCACCGCCACCCGGCCCGACGTGCCCGCGCCGACATAAATCAGTCGCCCGGTGCCATCATCGAGCCGCGCCGCCGCCGCATCGGCCGCCGCGGCAATCGCCACTACCTGCGTCTCGATCGTCGCAACCGCTCGCCGCTGTCCAGCCAGCATTGCCGCCACCGCATCAACCGTTGGCCAAGTGTCAATGTCGACATAGCGCGGATCAATCGCCTCGGTCGTCATGCCGGCACCTGAGTGCGTTCACGCCGCCCACGCTGATTGCCGCAACAGCAGATCAGGACAGACACCAGCGTGCCAATGCACAATTGCCACGGAAAGGCGAGTTGCCCCATCGCCTCGGGCAGCCCGAGCGCTGCGACAATATATGGCTGCAACAGCAGCACTGTCATGAACCCGCCAATCAGCGCCGCGATGACCGATCCAGACGATCCCCGGGTCGTAAACAGCGCGGTAAAATACACGCCGAGCAACCCCGAATAGGCAAACACCATCACCCCCAGCACAAATTCAAGCAGCGGCGTGTCGGTCGCGCGCTGCCAGAAATAGCAAAAGATCGACATGCCAAACAGCATCAGGCCGAGCAGTAGGATCGCGCCCTTGCCCGCAACAATCAGCCGCCGCTCATCGGTTTGCCCGCGTCGCTCCGCCCATGGACGATAGAAATCATTGACCAGCACCGCCGCCATCGAAATCAGCCCCGAGTTAATCGCTGCCGACGCGATGACACCCACCGTCACCAGCCCGCGCAAGCCCGGCGGCATTTCGCTAAGGATGAAGTGCATGAACACGGTGATGCTCTCACCCTGAAAAGTCGTCTGCACCGCACCGCCGCCCGCCGCCATCAGATCGGGCCGCTCGTAAAAGATGTGCAACAGCGATCCGATGGCGAGGAACAGCGCAACCACCGGGATCGCTACCCACGCTGACAGATAGAGTGACCGCGCGCCCTCCTTCGCATTTTTGCAGGCGAGCAGCCGCTGCGTCGTATCCTGGTCCAGCCCGGCATTGCCGACGTTCAGCAGCACCAGCCCGGTCAGAATCGCGAAGATCGAAAAGGGCGCGGAAAAATCGAAGCGCGTGTCGAGCAGCAACAGCTTATTGCCGCCATCAGGGGCATTCACCAGCCCCGCCCAAATCTCGCTGAGCGGCGCGGGAATGACGGTGAGCAAATAGATTAGCACCACAACCGCCGCCCCAACATAGAGCACGACCTGCACCAGATCACTCCAGATCACCGAGTTCAGCCCACCCATGAAGGTAAAGACCAGCCCGAACAGCAGCAAAATAAATGACGCAATAACAATATGTTCGGGTGCAACATCGAGAAACACGATCATCGAAACCGCAATCGCCGCCAGATATAGCCGCGCCCCGCTGGCAAGTATCCGCCCGACCAGATACATCGCCCCCGCCGCCCGCCGCGCGGTCGCGTCAAACCGATGTTCGAGCAGCTCATAAACTGTGTCTGCCTGAATCGCATAAAAACGCGGCAGCAAATATCGCCCGACGACAAAGGCCGCGATCAGCGCCGCGAGATACGCGCCAAGATACGACCAGTCGCCGCGGAAACTATTGTCAGGCACGCCCAGAAACGTCGCTGCGGACTGGATGGTGGACAACACCGATACCGCCACCAACCAGGTCGGTGCGCTATGACTGGCCAGGAAATAATCGTCGGCATGCTCCATCTGCCGCCGCGTCGACAGATAGGCAGTGACCGTCAGCACCGCGACATAACCACCTAAAATCGCCCAATCGGCCGCAGTGAAAGCGAGCGCCGTCATCAGCTTCTAGTGTCCCCCC
>JANOPV010000175.1:0-3541 GCA_031422035.1 Sphingomonas sp.
ATTGGTAGCGGTGCTGCGCGGCTTTGGCTGCTGGCGCGAATCTGGTGTGGTCGAAGCGGTCGGGATTGTCCCACAGGGCGCGGTGGCGGTGGATGACCCAGGGCCAGATCGAGACGAGATTGCCCGCTTTCACGCTCAGGTCACCGAGCTGGTCATCCTCGGTCGCCTCGCGGTCAAAGCGCGGTGCGGGGGGATAGAGGCGCAGGCTCTCTTCCAGCACCTGCTTGAGCAGCGGCATCGCGTCGGTGCGGTCGGCGGCGGGCAGGCTCGCGGAACCTTGTGCTTCGGCGCGGACTTGCTCCTGCAAGGCGGGCTGGGCGGCGAGGCAGTAGAGCGTCCACGCCAGCGCGTTGGCGGTGGTTTCATGGCCCGCGACATAGAAGGTGATCGCGTTATCGACCGCGAGCGTGGCAGCCTCCTCCGGCGAGAATTGGCCGTTCAGCGAGCGGATGAGGCCGCCGAAGAAATCATCCGCACCGCCATCGGCCCCGCGATCCTGCACTAGCTGCGTCAACGTAGTGCGCAGCCAGGTGCGGCTGTCGCGCGCGCGGCGCATGGTCGGGCTGGGGTCAATATTCTGGAGGCCGAGCATGGTGGTAAAGCGCGCCTGTCCGGCGGCCATAACCAGGCTTTCGATATGGCGACTGGCGACTGGGGTAATGAGGCGCGCGTCGCCGCCGAACAGGCTGTGCGCGATGATCGCCATGGTGGTGCGGGTGGCGGCGGCGGCGACATCAAAGCGCGCAGGGTGTGGCCCGGTGGGCCAGTGCACCAGATCATCAGCGGCGCACTGCGCCATCCCCGCAGCCATGCCCGCGACCGCGCCGGGGGCAAAGGTCGGCGCGACGATTTTGCGCTGGGTTTTCCAATCCTCCCCCTCCGCACTGAGCAGGCCATTGCCGAGCAAAGGGGCAAGGATGCGACGGGCAATCTTAGGGCGCAGATAGTTCGCCTTGTTAGTCAGCATCACCCGCTCGACCGCCTCTGGCTCGAAAATGACGTGGATGGTAAAGCCCAGCACTTTGCGGGTGCGGTAAGGCACGTCGAACGCCGGTTCGGGCCAGCCATAGATGGTGTTGCGCAGCCGTTCGCCAAAGAAGCCGCGCCATGCCGGTAGCCAATCGGCGGTGCGTGGGGGTTGGGCGGGGAAGAAGGGAGCTGCGGCGTCGATCATGGTGGTCGTCATCAAAAACTCCCGGAAAACTGCGCAAGTTCACAGTGTAATCGTGTTTTTGATGCGCGAGTGAAGTTGACAATGTTGATACTGATGCGGGGTTTGCTCGCGGACCAGCGACGATGCGTGTTTCGCAGGGGTTGGGCTCGGGGAAAGCGGTATTGTGCCATGGGCAAAAGCTAGCATGGGGGCGGCGGTGTAGGACAGGAGAAATGCGGGAGGTGTCCCCTGTCGCTTCACCAGCGCAGCAGCCTCGGCAGCACCACCCGTGCCACCACCGCGCTGATCGCCACCGTCGCGGTGTACCACAGGCCGGTATAATAGATCGTCGTGCTGGGGCAGTGGAGGCTGTAAGCGAAGGTGCCGAACGCGCCCGCGGCGATGCCGGTGAGCCAGGCGGCGCGGACGGGTTCGGTCACTGCGCCGCGCCTTAGCCAAGCGGTGATGGTGGCGGCGATAACCGCTGCGCCCGACAGGCTGATGCCGAAGCACCACGGCACGCTTGAACTGATGACGTCGCTCGCGCGGGCGTCGCCATTGAGCGCGCCCCAGAGCGCGGCGGCGGGCAATGTAGCGGCGGCGAGGAGCGCCCATGGCCACCCGTGCGCGCGGCCACCGACGCCGGGCCGGGCGCTGACCAATGCCGCAGTGACAGTCGCGGCACCGAGCAGGAGCAGCGCGGCGGAGCGAATCAGGACGATGCCGGATGGCGCGAGCGCCGTCACATCGGCGCGCAGGCCCCAGAGGGTGGCGACGGCGGCGACACACAGCGCGGCGCTGGCGATGGCCAGCACGCCGCCGTGGCGCGGGCGCTGCACGCGAACGGGGGTGAGATCGGCGACGAGGCCGTCCAGAAAGGGATCGCGGCCATTGAACGGCGTGGGCGTTGCGGCGGTCGGCATGTCAGGCGCTTTCGATATGGTGGGCGAGCCGTTTCAGGCCGCGGTGAATGTTGACCTTGACCAAGGCTTCGCTCTGGCCGGATTGGGCGGCGGCCTCGGCAATTGAGAGGCCGTGGATTTTGACGAGGCGGATGGCGGTGGCTTGGGCGGCGGAGAGCTGGGCGAGCATCCGGTCGACGCTGATCTGGGCGATCACGGCATCATCGAACGCGCCGAGGGCGGCCATGCCGTCGCTAAGTTCATCCGCTGCCTGCCGGTAATGGCCGCGTAAGTGATCGACCCAGCGGAAGCGGGCGATGGCGGCGAGCCACGGCAGGAACGGGCGGGTGGGATCAAAAGTCGCGCGCTTGCGGTGGACGGAGACGAGCGTTTCCTGAATCAGATCATCGACGGCATGCGGGGGCACGCGGCCTGAGTAAAAGCGCGCCAACCAGCGGCGCGCAGCATCGAGCACGGTGCGATAGGCAGCGGCGTCGCCGGATTGGGCCTGCGCCATCAGGCGGGACAGGGTGGCGTCATCGACTTGCATGCGCGCGCGTGCTCCCCTCCCTTAAATCTGGGTGCCGAGCGTGGTGAACCACGTTGGCGCATGATCGAGGAACAGGATTTCCAGCCGCTTGTCGAGCCCGGAGAGGACCAGAACCCCGGTCGCCAGCATCGCGCCGCCCAGGATGAGCCGCCCGCGCCGTCCGGCGTCACTCAGCCGGGTGCGAAAGGCATGCATGCGTTTACGCAAAACCGTGCCGAGAATGAGCAGCGGCAGCGCGGCCCCGAGCCCGAACAATAGCATTGCCAATGCGACGCCTGCGAGTTGCTCGCCTTGTGACGCGAGCAGTGACGCCGCGCCTAATGTCGGCCCGACACAGGGGCTCCACATCGCGCCGAGCAGCGCACCCAGGCCGAACTGGCCCGACAATCCGCCCGTGTCGCCGCGCGCGCTGGCCCGCCGGTTTGCCCAGTCGCTGATCGGACCCATCGCCGTCTGCAGCCGATATTGCGCCTGCGGAATGGCGAGCAACAGCCCGAACGCGATCAGCATGACCGCCGAAGCGGTGCGGAACAGCGCGGCGTCAATGCCGAGTGAAAACCCCACCGTTGCAACAAACAGACCGACGGCGGTGAACGACAGTGCCAGCCCCGCTGCCAGTGCCGCCGGCCCCCAGCGATGAGTATTGGCAGCCGAGCCGAACACAATCGGCAATACCGGCAACACGCAAGGGTTTAAAAAAGTGAGGATACCCGCCAGAAAGGCCGCGCCATAGGTGAAGAATTCCATGTGCTGCCTCCTGGCGGGTCCTACCGGCTAAACGGGGGGAAAGCCGGTAACGGGTTTAGCTGCGGGTTGAGGCGACCAGGCGGCCAATCTGTCCGGCATCTGTCACACCCTGCAACCGGCCAACTTCGCGGCGGCCGCGATAGGCGATCAGGATGGATTGACTGGTTGCGCGCAAGGCGGTGCGTTCAG